>NZ_JAGWCV010000007.1:0-107005 GCF_020657735.1 Clostridioides sp. ZZV15-6383
TTATCTTAACCATACCAAGTTTAGGTAATTTTATATGTTGACCACAATACACGATATTTCCATTTGTAAAGTTAGTTTTATATGAAAATCTATTAGTTTTCTTTGATTTAAATTTAGGAAATCCTGCCTTTTTTTTAAAGAATTTTTCATACGCATTATCTAAATCTTTTAAGGCGTTTTGTAGTGAAAATTTGTCAGGTTCTTTAAGCCACTTTAATTCTTTTTTTAAATTGGTCAAATCAGAACTACACTGTTTATAAGTAAAAGTTTCTTTATCGCTTTCATAAACTTCTATTCTTTTAGCAAGATATTTATTATATACAAATCTACAACATCCAAAAGTTTTGTTAATTAACTCTTGTTGTTTTTTATTTGGATACATTCTAAACTTATAAGCTTTTTCCACTGCTATCACCTCACTTTAATTGTTTTTTGATACACTTTTTAATGATTTTATCATATTTAATATATTATATAATGCTGTGGTGAACAATTTATTAATCACCTATCATAATATTAACAAATGTAATTATTTAAAACAATTATTTAGAAGGTTTTATATTTAATTTTAAATAACATATTTAAGAACCGTAAGTCCTAACTTTTATCATTTTTGAGGTTGTCGTTCACATAAGTTCGCTACTACCTATGCAGTTCTCTTATGAACTTCTTACACTTTCACGTAAGCACAGACTATATCTTATCCTTCGGCATTATCCGTTAAGGTCTACCCACTTCCACTACCAATAACTTGTAGTGTACTTCCCTCAAGAGGAATAGTCGTTGAAGTTTCTCCTATTCGGAGCTTACCTGCTGATTGCCCATTTTAAAGTACTTAGGGTTTAACCTTATACCATCTAACCAATTTTTTCTACTTTCGTAACTTTCACACTTAGGTTTATTTCATCCTTATGTTTTAGTTTGGTTAGCTTTAGGGGTTTTTAGCAATTCAAGTAGTATTGGATAGGTTCTATCCTATCTCTACATATAGGTTTCCCTATATGCTGACTATTTTAGCTACTAACTCATGACTAAAGTCACGAGTGTGTGTAGCTATTTTTTAATCAAATAAAACTCCATCCATATCAAAAATAATTCCTTCTACTTTTTGCATACAATTCCTCCAATATTTTTTGATATAATTATATTACACTTTTTATGATTAATTTTACAACCCTCAATTTATCCAATTCTAATATCGTGAAATTGTAATTTTCAAAAGTTACACTTTGATTTACTTTAATATTTGAACCCAGCATATAGGATATCCACCCACCTATACTGTCAAATCCATCATGCTCTATATCAAGCCCAAAGTACTTATTAATATAGTTAATCGATTCAGTACCATCAACTAAATAAGAACCTGCTCCTATTTTCTTAATATGAGTCTCTTCTTTGTCAAATTCATCTTGAATTTCTCCAACTATCTCTTCTAGTATATCTTCTATTGTTACTACACCAGATGTACCACCATATTCATCTACAACTATAGCAAGTTGAAGCTTTTCTTTCCTTATTCTCTCAAGAGCCTTATCTATAGTTAAATTTTCAGATATATATATAATATCTCTCAATATCTCTTCTAGTTCAATTTTATTTTCATTTATCTTTTGATTATATAAATCCCTTATATGTACAAAACCTAGTATATCATCTTTATTTTTTCTGCATACTGGATATCTTGTAACACCTTCTTCTTTTAAAATAGCTAATACCTTTTCTTCAGAGTCGCTTTCATATATACATACCATATCAGTTCTAGGAACCATTATCTCTCTAATTTTCTTTTCCTCAAATTCAAAAATATTATCAACTAATCTTTGCTCTGATTCATCTATAAGCCCACTTTTATAACTTTCTTCCACTAATAACCTTATTTCATCACCTGTATGGGCTTCATCAACCTCATCAGCTTGTGAGTATCCAAATGGTTTAAGAAATAACTCAGTACTCAGGTTGAAAAAATATATTACTGGATATGTTAACTTGTAAAATCCTATTAATAGAAAAGATGTACTCAACATTATTTTTTCTGTATTATAAAGTGCTAAAGCTTTAGGAACCAATTCACCTATTATAACCTCCATCATTGTTATAATTAAAAAAGAAATGGAAATTGATATAGTATATATAATACTTTCACTAAGATTAAATATACTTACTACTGGTAAAATCAACTCTTTAACTGTAGATTCTCCCATCCACCCTAATGCAAGAGAGCAAAGTGTTATACCAAGTTGACATGCAGAAAGATAGGAATTTAAATTGTCTTTTATTATTTTACACCTTTTTGCATTATTATTACCTTCAGCTATCATAGT
The DNA here is from genome assembly GCF_020657735.1 of Clostridioides sp. ZZV15-6383. Taxonomy (NCBI): domain Bacteria; kingdom Bacillati; phylum Bacillota; class Clostridia; order Peptostreptococcales; family Peptostreptococcaceae; genus Clostridioides; species Clostridioides sp. ZZV15-6383. Next base: position 2,325 of record NZ_JAGWCV010000007.1, read on the forward strand.
ATCTATCCTAGAGCTACGAAGTTTTACCATAGCAAATTCACAAGCTACAAAAAAAGCATTTATCAAAACAAGTATTACTATAAGTGTTACATTTAATAACTCCCGCATAAAGTATCGGTTCTTATAATGTACGAAATCTATAAGAACTCAAAGTTCCCCCCTTATATTTTTAAGATTTAATTTATAATATATATTCTATCATATTTATTAATATATCTTACTTTATTACAAATAATTTTTATAAACTAAATAACCCCTTTTAATATTTATGACTGGCTATTTGATAAATATTAAAGGGGTTATTTAGTTATCATTTTTTATTTCTAAAAAATCTTTTCTCAAATGATTTAGTTATCTATTTATCCAATCTTTTACATAATTTAGTGATTAAAAATATTAATTTTTTCACTATAAAGTATAAATATTATCTGATTATTAAAATAAATATTAATACTATAAATAAAAACGAAGCATGATTTTTATTTAAATAAATCTCAAACTTCGTCTTTACTTACTTAGATATTTATTTGCTTTCTAAATCCTATTATTTTTAAAACCTTATCTTTTTAATACTTCACCACATTTATTCTCAGTAATCTCTCCATTTTCTAACGCAATTTTTCCATTTACAATTACATATTCAACACCATTGGCTAGTAATTGTGGCTTTGAAAAATCAATATCTTCTGACCTAGGATAACTATAGTTTTCCATATCAATAACAGCTATATCAGCTATAAACCCTTCTTTAAGAACACCTCTATTTTTTATTTTAAACTGTCTAGCTGGTAATGAAGTTACTCTTCTTACAATCTCTTCTAGTCTGACACCTGACTTTCTGTACATATTGAAGAAAATTGGAAAAGCACCTCTTCTTTGTAGTTCAAACCATGACATATCCCCACCCACACTAAACAAACAATCTGAACCAACCATAACAAATGGATTATCAATTATTTTATTATCGTGTAGTTTATCCGGAAAATCTGCTCTATACATTCCTCCTAAACAAAAGATAAGTTCTTCATCTCCATCTAAAAGTAAATCGAGTAATAACTTGTCCTCATCTATACCTTTTTGTATGGCTATTTCACATATTGATTTCTTTTCCATATCAATATCATTAGTGTTTAGAAGTATTATACTTCCTCTATCTCCAAGTATAAATGCTTCTTTTAGTATAAGTGCTCTTCCTTCTTCATTTCTGAGAGCATCCATTACTCCATCTATACCTAATTCAAATAGACTAGATGATATTGCCATAATAAATTGAATCACTCTTTTTTTCTTCATACAATGTCCAGAACTTCTTGGTACTGTATCCACCATTATATCAACACCATTATACCTAGCCTTTAATATTTCATCAAATGCCTCTATTTCAACTGGACTTAAGTGAGATACTTGAACCCTAGCGCCACTTTTTTGTCCAACCTCTATAGCTTCTTTCACCGCATTATATCTTCCTATGTAATCTCTAATATGAGATGTATATATACCATCATGTTCTTTTATCAGCTTTGCAATATCAACAAGTTCATCAATATCAGCATACTTACTTGGTATATATGCCAATCCAGTAGATATTCCAAAAGCACCACTTTTCATGCCATCACTTATTATATCTGTAATTTCATTTTTTTCCTCTTCTGTAGGAGGTCTATCCTTAGACCCTCCCATAACACTCCATCTTATAGTACCATGCCCCAACAAAAATCCCATATTGATAGAAATACCACTTTTAGATATAAGGTCACAATATTCTGTAAAATTATTCCAACATTTATTTTTATCTATAAGATATTTTTTTTCTTCTTCAAGTAATAGACCATTTTTATACATATATTCATATACATTTTCAGAAGAATATGGTGTTATAGAATGTCCACAATTACCATTTATAGTTGTTGTGACTCCTTGTTTTAAGAACTTTTCAAATTTGCCATCTAGTATTGCTACTATCTCTTCATGAACATGAGGGTCAATAAATCCAGGTGTTATAACTTTTCCACAACAATCAATTTCTTTATTTGTATTACCATTTACCTTAGAATCTATTTTTGCTATTAAATTGTCTTTAATTGCTATATCTCCATAAAAACCAGTATTACCTGTGCCATCTACTATAAATCCATTTTTTAAGATTAAATCATATATCAAAATATTCCCTCCTTAAAACCCAATTTTTAAGTAGTTTTAATACAATTTTTTATACTTTAAAAACCAATTTTTATATTTTAAAACTCATTATTATTTCATTGTAATTAGTCACTAAGCTTATCTTTATACATAGCTCTTGCAATTAATATAGTGCCAAATACACATATAAGAACTACTAAAGACTGAGGTATTATACCCTGCTTTGACAGTATAATAGTCAATACAGATATTACAATTGCTACTAGACCTAATTTTTTATCCTGTAAAAATACTTGTCCAAAAACTGACCCAAATAGAGCTGGTAAAATTAAATTTAATTTTTCTACCACTTCAGCTGGAATTTTAGATAATACACTTCCTCCTAAAATTACTCCTATAGTTAGTATACTTATATTCACTAAAATAGATACAGCTATTCCTATTGTAGATATTATTGAACCTTCTTCTGTACCTGATTCAACTTCTGCTGCCTTTTGAGCTGCTATTGAACATGGTAGCCTCATATTAGATATATTACCAGAAAGAAAACTCATATAAGTTCCTGGTATACCTAAGATTGGCGAATAAGAAACTGGTTCTATTATGTAGTTTGGAGCACTCATACTAACAATCGCCATCGTACTTGCTAATAATGCTGATATTGGAGGCATAATACCAAATCCAAAGCTCAAAATTATTCCAGGAACTAATGCTGCTATAATACCTAAAGATAATGTCAATCTTCCATACTTTATCATAAAAGGTAAATATTCTTCATTGTATACAGATTTTACTTTACTCATAAAACTACCCCCTTATATTACTGAAGCTATTATCATTCCACTAAACATTGATATTGTAAGCCCCCACTCTCTTAGCCATTTTATGTTCTTCTTCTTTTCAAGCATACACAATATTACCATTATAGCCATTCCACTTATACATGCAATTGTTCCATTATCAAAACGTAACACCCTATCAGCATTTAGATATGCAAATGAGCCTAACATTGCTCCTAGAGATATTATTGGTATAAATGATTTCTTACCACTAGATATAACATTAGTTATCTTATCTAGTTTATGTCCAAATAGTAGTGTAAATATTATCCATCCTAAAGAACCCAGTATCATAGTCCAAACTGCATTTGTAAATGCAAGTTTTGTCATTTCTGGAGAACCTAAAGTTATGCCTAACGCATCTGTCCCAAACCCAGCTGACATTGATTCAAAAATTACAGAACCTATAAATGATAATCTCATCCATGCTATAGGTCCACCCATAGTTACTATAAGCGATACCATTCCAGCAAATATAGTCATTGAAGGTCCTATAGCTGAAATAGCACTACTCTTAACAGCTGATTTTATTTGTTTATCTGTTATTCCCATTGTTTTACCGACTTTACAAGATTTTATAGCAAATATAAGGGATTGTACCACTACTATTGATACTGCTACTGTACTTGCTATCCACAAAAGTGGATGATTAGCTAATTTTAAATAATCCATTTATAAAACCTCCCTATAAATCCTCAAATTTTATTAATATTTCTAATATATCTATTTCCAAACCTGCTTTAATACTCTAAGTATATTTCCACCTAGTACCTTTTCTATTTCCTCATCACTATATCCATGTTTTACTAAATATCTAACAATATTTTTTGAAGTTTCGGTTGGATTCTCAAGACCTTTTACATATTCTACTTTAGGATGTTCTTTTGTACCTGTTATTTTTTTTATATCAAATTTAGCAGCTAGTACTGAGTGTAATTTTACATGGTCGCCATATACTGTATCTGGTCCAAAAGCTACATGGTCTATTCCTACTAAATTTTTAATATACTCAAAATGTTCCATAAATGACTCTATTGAATGTTCTTTGTTCTTCTCCGTTATTGTGGTATGAGGTGCTGCTTCTACACCTATAACCCCTCCTTTTTTAGCACATGCTATTAACACTTCATCTGGAGTTAGTCTTTTTGTATTCCATAAACTTCTTGCGCCAACATGGCTTAATATTATTGGGTCCTTACTATATTCTATAACATCAAGTGTAGTTTGCACTCCAACATGTGAACAATCAATTGCCATTCCAATCTTATTCATTCTTTCAACAGCTTTTTTCCCAAAATTTGTAAGACCCCCATCTTTTTCTTCTTTTAATCCTGAGCCTAATGCATTGGATTCGCTGTATGTGATACCCATTAATCTTATACCAAATCCATATAGTATATCTATTCTATCAAGTTCATTTTCTATTGGTGCTGCCCCTTCTAGCGTTGGTATCAATGCCACTTTCCCTTCACTTTTAGCCCTGTATATATCTTCTACTTTTTCACACTTTATAACAAAATCTTGATGGGCTAAATCACACAATCTCATGCCTAAGTCTATTAATATATCATCCCATTTCCAGCCTGAATTTGATGTTATCGTACATACACCATCCATTAAATTATCAAATATAGCATCATAATATCCTCTTGATAATGCTTCATAAGCACATCTTTGTTTACCTTCTCTATTGTATTCAAATATATCTCTTTCTAGGTGTTCTGGAAATAAGACTGGATGTTCATGTAATGATATAAATATTTTTTCATCCACTATACTTTTAACCTTAGCTTCTTGAGCATCATCTAACTCAATAAGATACTCTTTTACTCTCTTATCTCCTTTACACATCTCAATGGATGAAATATCTTTTCCTTTTTCTAAATAACTATAGGCTTCATATCCTTTATAAGCTGACTTCATAACAACAATCCTCCAAGTTCTACAATTTTTTATATTTTTTCTATGTAGCAATTGATATGCCAAAATACAAATTTTAATTGTATAATAAACTTTTCAAAAAATAAAAACGGTAGTAAAATTGAGACTTACTACTGTTTTATTAGAAATAATCTTTTTATATTATTAATTTAACACTTTTGAACTGTCTTAATTTTAAAAATAATCTTATTTATTCCTGTCTATTATAGGTCGTTTTTTAGGGGATTTTTCCTTTTTAGTCCCCTATATCTCCCCCTTAAATTTTACATATAATATAAAGTTCTTTCCTTCAGCAGTTATAAAACTACCTTGTTTTTTTACTCCAGATAAAAGTAAACCATGACTCTTTAATTTATCTATTCTTTTTCTGATTTGGTCTACACTTAAAACAATACCTTTTTCTTTTAAAATTTCTTGTAGTTTATTTCTTCCTAAAAACATATTTTTATTATTCCAATTTTCTATACTAGTCAATATACATATACTCTCATCAAAAAAGTTCGATTGTTTGAAATCTAGGATAATTGAATCAAAGTTTTCATTAACTAAAGTATTGTTTTTTTCAAACCTAAATTGTTCTGGCAAATGCTCGTAATCTACTCTATCTTCTTCCACTATAGTGTCAATATAATAAATTAAATTTTTAAGCTCTCTTACATTCCCTGGCCATTCATACATCCTTAAAGCTTGCATTGATTCTTCTGTAAAACATTTGTTGCTATTTATTTCATCTAAAAAATACTTACTTATAAGAGGTATATCTTCTTTACGCTCTCTAAGTCTAGGTACCTCTATATGTAATACATTAATCCTATAATACAAATCTTCTCTAAAAGAACCTTCTTTGATTTTTTTCTTCAAATCTTTATTCGTTGCAGCTATAATTCTAACATCTATTGGTATAATTTTACTTCCACCCATTCTCATAACTTCTTTTTCTTGTAAAACTCTCAACAATCGTTTCTGTACATCTAGCGATATATCACCTATCTCATCTAAAAAAATTGTTCCTGCATGCGCTCTTTCAAATATACCCATTTTCCCACCTTTTATTGCTCCTGTAAAACTTCCTTCTTCATAACCAAAAAGCTCACTTTCAATAAGTGTATCTGACAAAGAAGATAGGTTGACTGCAACAAATGGCTTGTCTTTTCTTAGAGATTCATTATGTATTGCCTGGGCAAATATTTCTTTTCCTGTTCCATTTTCTCCAAGTATCAACACAGAAAAATCTGTAGCTGCTATTTTTCTTGCAATATTAATCTTTTCTTTTATTATTTTACTCTCACCTACAACATTTTCAAACGTATACTTTGATACAAAACCTTTTGCTTGAAATTTATTTTGAATCTTGTCCTCAAGTACTTGGATTGCACTTATATCTTTAAGGCTTATAATACTCTTTATTCGTTCATTATTTTCATAAACATTTACTTTATTAATTATCAGTTTTTTGTTATTTAAATTTACTACTTCATCATTAACTTCATCCTCTTGAAAAAATATTTTTTTGACAACCTTATCACTAAATAAGTCCATAAAATTATTAGATATAATTTCATTTTGGTCTATTCCAACTAGATTAGAGAATACTTTATTGCAATATATAAATTTTCCTAACTTATCAATAGAAGCAATACCTTCATCTATAATCTCCAAAAAACTCTTCATGGTTTTATTCATAGTTGTGTAATACCTATATCCACTTACTGTATCTTCATTATATTTTTCTTTAATAATATGTAACTTATCTATAGATATATTTAGTTTTGTAAAGATTTCTATAACTGTATTTATATCAATTACTTTATCACCTATGTCAATTATTTGCTTTATGTTTTGTGGTATGCTGTTTCTGCTTCCCGTAATAATTCCAATCTCACATTTAGACTTATCACAATCTGAATAATATGGTATTAGATTAATGTGAATTAATCCTAGTTTTCTAATTATCTTGGCAGTTTCATCTGCTGACTCTTTGTAAGCATCTATAACCATAACGTCAGAATCATTTTCTATACTTATTATCTGATTTATATTTTCAATGTTTATAGTACGATGTATTATTACAATAGGTATATTTTTATCAATATTATTATGTATATGCTCTTTTATATCATTATCTGAACATACTACAAGCTCATAGCTTGACAGTTCAATACTTATTCTATTTACATAGACCAAGTTATCTATATTACAAAATTCTCCAAACATATTTTCCAATTGTTTTGATATGTCTATATTTATTTTGTCATCAGTTGATACAAATAAAATATTATGTTTTTTCATAGCACCACCTCCTGTTTAACGAGTATAGAAAGTAATAATTTGGTCTATTGTAGCACTTTTTGAAAAAGTTTTAAATCTTAAAAATCACATTTTGTATTATTTACCATTATTTTCTATAAGTAAAATAATGTAAGCTATCTTTTTTCACCTATAATTTAATTTCTAAAACGATTATTTTAACATTATTGAAATAGAAACAAAAATTTAATATAAAATTGTTAATATATCAACAATTTTGAGTAAGAATAAAGAATAAATCATAACAAAATTTAGGAATATATAATAATAGGGTCTCAGAACTTAATGACAAGTTCTAAGACCCTATTTGTTTAGTGTACAAGACATTATAAAATTTATTTTAAATCATTTCACATAATATTACTCTTTTTCTAAGTGGTAATAAAATATCTCTATTCCTCTAAAAACTGTAAAAATTCCTGATTAAATAGTTTAAGCTCATCATAGAATATAGCATGACCACTATACTCAAAAGTATATAAAGTTGAATCTTCTATTTTTTCATTCATAAAAACTGCAAATTCATATGGGCATACTTCGTCTAATTTCCCATGAAATATACCAGTAGGCACTCTCACACATTTTAAATCATTAAACAATTCTTCATCTCTTAAAGATATAGCTGTTCCAATAGTTCCAATACCTGATGCACTAAAACCAATATCATCAAACCACCTTCTAAAACTTTCTGAGGGATTTGATGCAAACACTTTTTTTCCAAAATTGGTTACCATTCCTGGTCTATCAGTACATGCTTGTGCTATCAATTTATTGACATCTTCACGTGTCATACCATATGGAAACTCTGGAGGTCTTTGTACAAATGATGGTGCAGCAGCTGCAGCTAATGCCAATTTTGATACCCCATATCCATTAAACAAACTCATATACCTAAGTACAATTGCCCCTCCCATTGAAAAACCAACAAGGGTAAAGTCTTTTAAGCCAATAGCATGTACCACCTTATAAATATCATCTGCTAACTGGCTATAAGTATATCCTCCTGAGGTTGCATCAGATTTACCAAACCCCCTTAAATCAATTGAAACTGTTCTATATCCGAGTTTTGGTAATATATTTGTTTGATATTCAAATATCTTATGTCCTAATGGCCATCCATGTATAAAAAGTACTGTTTTTTTAGCACTCGGATTTAAATCATATACGGCTATATTTATATCATTCACATATACATAATACATATCAATAGCAACTCCCTTCAAGAAAATGTATGATGGTTATTTTATATATATGAATAAAATGATGAATAACTAAACTTTTGAGCTTATTTGCAATACTTCTCTATTGCTTTTTCAAATAAACTTACATGAAGTTTTTCATCTAGGATTATTCTATTTAATATGGCTTTTATATAAGGGTCTTCAATAAGACTTATATCTTTATAATAATTGTTAATAGCCACATGTTCCAAATGCAAATCTAGTTTTAATCTGTTACAAATAGAATCTCCATAGCATACAAAACCACCATTCCAATATGCACCACAAGAACTTGTAGAGCCTCTATATACAGGATTTCCACCCAATAATCTTATAGTCTTTGCTAATATCTCCATATGTAACATTTCTGTTATAGATATATTTACCCACATTTCATTTAATTCTCTATGCTTTTCATCTAAATCAAAATTGTGGTATAGATATTGATTTACACTCGTAAATTCACTTGATACTCCAGCATAGTCATCCATCAATAATTCTGCATAATACTTGTTTTGCCCTAAAACCTTTATTTCTGGGTATGGCTCATCACTTGAGTATCCCTTTCTCTTGTGCATGTCGTAATGTGCATCACTCATAATATCCCCTCCTTTAAATTTAACGTATGATATTAATTGTATGCATCACGACTTTTTATTATTCATCTTTTCCAGCTACTGATAACTCCTTAATAGCAACTGAAGGTGAACCTATGCTACTCATTGGAAACTCTAAATCATCCCCTATAACTTCAATATCTTTCAATAAATCAAAATAGTTTCCTGCTACTGTAATTTGCTCTACTGGAAATTCTTTTTTCCCTTCTTTGATATAAAAGCCTTTAGCTGCTAAAGAAAAGTCTCCTGTTACTGAATTTGCACCTGAATGAAGACCTGCAAAACTAGTAACCATCAATCCTTCGCCTATATCCTTCATAATTTCATCTAGAGATTTCTCTCCTTTATCTATATAAAAATTAGTTGGATATATGCTTATAGGTGATGAATATGAAGATTTTATTCCATTTCCTGTAGTCTTTACATTTGCCTTATTAGCCGTTTTTAAGTTATGAAGTAAAGTTATAAGCTCTCCATTTGAAACAACTTCTTTTCTAAATGTAGCTACTCCCTCATCATCAAAAGGAGTAGATGCCATGCCATTTTCTAAAAGTGGGTCATCAACTATTGTAACTATAGGAGATGCTATCATCTCTCCTTCTCTGCCTTTTAATAAAGATAATCCTTTTTGAGCTGAATCTGCATTAAATATTCCAGAGAATGTGCTAAGTAAAGATACCATAGCTTCATTAAACAATATAGTTTTATATTTACCTGATGGTATACTCTTACCTCCTACTTTAGACAAAGCATTATCAACACCAAGTTTTGCTATCTCACAAGGCTTTATTTCCTCAATAGAATTTCCTATATTGTACCCTACTCCATCATATTTTTGTCCATTGTCTTGTATTATGGGAACTACAAATCCTATAAGCACATTAGTTTTATTACTTAAATCAAGACCTTTAGTATTGTATATACCATTACTTGATACAGAATAAGATATAGTACACTTAGATAAATTTACTACCTTATCTGAATAAGCTTTAGTTTCTCTTTCCATTTCTAGAGCTAAATCAATCAACTTATCTGCTTCTAAATTTTCTAACTCTTTAGAGTAAGTCTTTACATCATTATAGTGCTTATCACCTTCATATATAAATTGTGCATCGTCACTTTCAATAGTACCTACTCCATCTTTTACATTTTTTATCAACATATCAACAGCTTTATCATCTAAAATTTCTGTATAAGAATAACCTATCTTTCCATTTACCTTCCCTCTAAAAGATAAACCAAAAGATTTATCAAGATTGTATTTCTCAACTTCTCCTTCATATATATTTATACTTAAATTTTCTCCTGTATAATAATATATTTCACACTCTTCAAAACCTTCACTTAGAGCTTTTTTAAATAATATATCCTTAAAACTTTTAAGTTCCACACTCATCCCTCCTATCTTCCACCTACAGTAATTTCTTTTACCCTTATCATAGGTTGCCCTACATTAGTTGGTATACTTCCTGATGAGGAACCACACATCCCTTGAGCTTGTTCTAAGTTATCACCAACCATATCTATATTCATAAGTACATCGCTACCTTTTCCAATTAAACTAGCACTTCTAACTGGCTCTTGTATTTCTCCATTTTTTATCAAGTAACCTTCTGAAACTGCAAAATTAAACTCTCCTGTTACAGGATTTACAGAGCCACCACCCATTTTTTTAGCATAAAGTCCATCTGGTATCGACTTTATAATGTCTTCTGGTTTATCTTCTCCAGCAGCAATATAAGTGTTAGTCATTCTTGAAGTTGGAGCAAATTTGTAGTTTTGTCTACGAGAACTTCCTGTAGGATTCATTCCCATTCGTCTACCATTAAGCTTATCTATCATATAAGACTTCAAAATTCCATTTTCAATCAGTATATTTTTTTGAGCTGGATTCCCTTCATCATCTATATTCATAGAACCCCAGTAATTTGGTATTGTACCATCATCTATAGCTGTAACCTTTGTAGAGGCAATCTGTTGACCTAATTTATCTGCAAATACAGAGTTGCCCTTTGCAACTGATGTAGCTTCCAAAGAATGTCCACAAGCTTCATGAAATATTACTCCACCAAAACCATTATCTATTGCCACCATCATATTACCTGCTGGACAATTTTTAGCATGCAGCATAGTATGTGCTACTCTAGCTGATTCTTTTGCATAGTATTCTGGGTCTATATCTTCAAATATTTCAAAGCCTTTACAGCCTCCAGGTCCTTCAAATCCAGTTTGATTTTCATTACCTTTGGATGCAATTGAACTTATTCCCAGTCTAGTTCTTATTCTTCTATCTTCAACATATATCCCTTCAGTATTTGCAATTAATATTTTTTGGTCTTTATCCAAATAGCTAACACTTACTTGAGATATATCACTACTAAATTCTTTTGCACTCCTATATGCACCCTTCATAACATTTACTTTATCTCTATTAGCTATTGAATTTGGATAAATTTTTATATTATGTGTGTTATTTATTTTAATACTGTAATTTAATATTACACTTTTTCCATCTTCCAATTTACCTAAAGCAACAGCAGCTTTGTATGCTACATCCAACAAACTATTTAATGAATTGTCACTTGTATAAGCATATATACTCTTTAATCCTTTAAATATTCTTATTCCTATACCATAATTTCTTCCACCTATTGCATTTTCTACTTTATTATCTATTAAACTAATAGAGTTATTTATAGTGTCTTCTTCAAAAATCTCAGCAAAGTCTCCTCCAGTAATTAGACACTTTTCTAATACCTTTGAAGCTATATCTTTTGAAAGCATAAATTTACCTCCTACTTTAAATTTTTAATTAACTTTTATTCAATCTTTTTACTTGTTAACAAACATTATATACTATATTACTTAAAATAAGATACTTATGAATATATTATACATATGTTTTACACTAAAATGTTATCACATGTTTATTTATACATACCCATATATCTATATAATTAAAATATATAACATCATTTTCTATATTGGACAATATAATGTTCTTTTTAAAAATACTTTATTTACAATTAAATATAAAGTAAAATATTAAAATATAACTTATAAAATTTAGTCATGAGATAATATTTAAGTTTATTTGATGAAATATGGAGGAATTATTATGAAAGAAATACTCGTTATTGCTCCCACTAAAGGAACCTATGAAAAATCACTTCACATAGTTAAAAAAAGCAAATATACAAATATTGATGTTGTATTTGGCAATCTAAAAGAAGGTATCCCTCTTGCTGAAAAAAGTATTAATCATGGTACTAGAATTATCATAAGCCGAGGTGGAACTTACAACATGTTAAAAGCTACTTACAGCATACCCATAGTTGAAATTAAAGTAGATGCTTATGATATTATAAAAAGCTATAAAGAAGTAAAAAATTCCGATGAACCATTTGGAATAATTGGATTTAATAATGTCATCTATGGCTTCGATATTATAGAAGAGATATTGAATAAGAAAATAACTATGATTGAAATTGAAAAAGAAGAAGAAATTTATGATGCTATAGAAAAGTACAGAAAAAAGGGTATCAACACATATATAGGAGATACTACTGTTGCACATATTGTCAAGAGACTTAATTGTAATGGAATATTAATCGAATCTAGAGAAGAAAACATACTTAGAGCTATTCAACAAGCAGAACAAATACTTGAAGCAACCAAAGATGAACAAAAAAGAAGATTACAGATAGAAGCTATGACAGATTTCGTACATGATGGAATAATAACAGTCGATAAAAATTTTAAAATAACATTATTTAATAAAAGTGCTGAAAAAATATTTGGTATAAAAAAAGAAAATGCACTTTATCATAATGTTATAGATGTTATTCCAAACACAGTTCTTCCACAAGTAGTTGAAACTATGGAACCTCAAATTGGTGAGATACAAAACATAGGTAGTACAAAAATCATTACAAACAGAGTTCCAATTATTGTTGATGGGCAAATTCAAGGAGCTGTTTCTACATTTCAAGATAGTAAGGAGATAAGTTCTTTTGAGCATACGATAAGAAGGAGTTTACTAAATAAAGGGCTATCTGCTAAATACACTTTTGATGATATAATCCATGCTAGTAAAAAGACAAAAGATTGTATAGAAATTGCAAAAAAATATGCCTGTTATGACACTCCAATGATTATTACTGGAGAATCAGGTGTTGGTAAAGAACTGTTTTGCCAAAGTATACACAACTATAGTAAACGTAAAAATGCACCTTTTGTCGCTGTAAATTGTGCTGCCATACCTCCATCTTTAATAGAAAGTGAGTTTTTTGGTTATGAAGAAGGTTCATTTACAGGTGCGAGAAAAAAAGGTAAAGCAGGCGTATTTGAGTTAGCACATGAAGGCACAATCTTTCTAGATGAAATAAGCGAAATCCCTCTTGAACTTCAAGGTCGATTACTAAGGGTCTTACAGGAAAAACAAGTTATGAGAATTGGTGGCGATAAAGTTATTCCTATAGATGTAAAAATTATCTGTGCTTCAAATAAAGACTTAAAAAACATGATGCGTGATGGTTTATTTAGACAAGACCTTTATTTTAGAATAAATATACTAACACTATACCTTCCTTCATTAAAAGAAAGAAAAGAAGATATTATAAAATTATCAGAATTTTTTATACAGAAATATTCAATAAAATACAACAAAACACCTTTAATTATCACTCCAAATATTAAACAAGCACTTCTTGAACGAGAATATGAAGGTAATATAAGAGAATTGGAAGGTATGATGGAAAGAGCTGTTATTGTGGAATCATTTGACTCGATTTTATTAGAAAAATATAACAACGAATATACAAATAATATGGTTTATAGAGATAATCGTGATTTTGAATGTAATAATTTAGATTTAAAGACTTTAGAAAAAAAATATATATATAAAATTTATAACGAAAATAATAGAAATACTACAAAAACCTGTGAAATTCTAAAAATAACTCGCTCTACTCTGTGGCGTAAGTTAAAAGAAATAGAAAATGATGTTTAAAAATAATACATACTTAATATATCGAAACGTTTTATGTTTAATTTTAAAACATAAAACGTTTATTTATTTTCACTAAAAAATATAATTATATGATAAAAATATTCTTTTTAATGTGAAATTCTCCACAATCATACTTTCAATTCTAAGTAATCTACAGCATTTCAATTAATTATCAAAAATAATCATGATAACTAAAAATACAAAATCTATGTATTGGCATAATAATTGCTTTTAGATAATTATATAAAAAAGAAAAGGAGTGATACTAGATGCACATCTTAAAATCAGTGAAAAAGATACCTGGAGGACTTATGGTATGTCCCCTGTTATTGGGAGCACTATTTAATACAGTATGTCCACAAGCTCTTGAAATTGGAGGATTTACAACATCCTTATTTAAAACTGGCGCAATGAGTATACTTGCTCTATTTTGTCTATGTAATGGAGCTCAAATTAACATCAGACAAGCAGGTAAACCATTGACTAAAGGAATAGTGCTTACAGCAACAAAATTTGTAATTGGTGCAGTATTAGGTATTATTGTTAGTAAATTTATAGGACCTAAAGGTATAATTGGTATTACACCTCTTGCAATAGTTGCTACCATGACTAATTCAAATGGAGGTCTATTTGCTGCTCTTGCAGGTGAATATGGAGACTCTACAGATGTTGGAGCAATATCCATCTTATCTCTAAACGATGGTCCTTTTTTCACAATGCTTGCTTTTGGAGTAACTGGGCTTGCAAATGTACCTATAGTAGCACTATTTGCAGCACTCATACCAATACTACTTGGATTTATACTTGGTAATCTCGATGAAGATATACGAGAGTTTCTTGCACCTGGTACAACATTATTAATTCCTTTCTTTGCTTTCCCTTTAGGAGCTGCATTAAACTTTAATCAAATTATAACTGCTGGATTACCTGGAGTTGTACTTGGTTTAGGTGTTACTATAATAACAGGTATGGGTGGATACTTTGTAATGAAACTTATACGTGCAGAACACCCAGCAGTAGGTGCAGCTACAGGTACAACAGCTGGAAATGCAGCGGGTACTCCTGAAGCTTTAGCAGCTATAGACCCTACTCTAGCTACAATTGCAGCTGTTTCAACAGTACAGGTTGCTGCTGCCATCATTGTTACAGCAATATGTTGTCCAATGTTAGTATCCTATCTAGATAAAAGAGAAAAAAGGCTATTTTTAAAACAAATAAAAATATTGAAGTAAATTAATACTTAAGGAGGTAAATGTAATGAATGCAATTATTCATGCAAATGAAAAAGATAATCTAGTTACATGTGTTAGACCTTTAGTTAAAGGTGAAACAGTTTCAATTGATGGAAAGTCTTATATAGTAAACGATGATATTCCTGTTTTTCATAAGATGGCTACAGAAGATGTAAAAAAAGGTGATGTTGTCTATAAATATGGTGAAGTTATAGGAATCGCAACAGTTGACATAAAAACTGGTGACTATGTTCATGTACATAATATTGAAAGTACACGTGGTCGTGGAGATAAAAAATAGGAGGTAATTAAAATGAAACTAATGGGTTATTTAAGAGAAAATGGTCAGTTTGGTATTCGTAATCATGTTTTAGTTATTCCAACATCTGTATGTTCAAGTGAAACAGCTACAAGAATCGCATCACTTGTACCTGGAGCAATAGCTATCCCTCATCAACATGGATGTTGTCAAATTGGTTCTGATATAGAACTTACAGCAAAGACATTAATAGGCTTTGGAAAAAATCCCAATGTTGCTGCAGTTTTAATAGTTGGTCTTGGATGTGATGGTATTCAGGCAAAAGATTTAGTATCTGAAATAGCTACAACAGGAAAAAAGGTAGATTATGTTGTTATACAAGAATGTGGTGGAACATTAAAAGCAGTTTCTAAGGGAGCTGAAATAATAGGTAAAATGGCTCGTGAGGTATCAAAAGAAGTAAGGGTTGAATTTGATATGAGTGAAATTACATTAGCACTTGAATGTGGTGGCTCTGACCCAACAAGTGGAATAGCTTCAAACCCTTCAATAGGAGTTGCATCAAATCTTCTTGTAGATGCAGGTGGAAGTAGCATACTAAGTGAAACTACAGAAGTAATTGGTGCAGAACATTTATTGGCTACTCGTTTTGAAGATGAAAAAATGAAAGATAAGTTTCTTAAATTTATAAGTGATGTAGAGAAAAGAGCAATTGCTATGGGAGAAGATTTACGTAGTGGTCAACCTACTCCAGGTAATAAAGCCGGTGGACTTTCAACAATCGAAGAAAAATCACTTGGATGTATGTATAAGGCAGGTAACAAGCCATTCAAGGGAGCTTTGGAATATGCTGATATTGTACCTCTTGATAAAAAAGGATTGTATTTTATGGATACTCCAGGTCAGGATATAGATTCTATCACTGGTATGGTAGCAGGTGGTGCACAAATTGTAATCTTTTCAACTGGTAGAGGTACTCCAACAGGAAGCCCAATTTCACCAGTTATTAAAATCACTGGAAACAGTGATACATACAACAAAATGCCAGACAATATTGATATAAATGCAGGTAGAATCATAACAGATGGTGCTAAAATAGCAGATATAGGTCAAGAAATATTTAATGAAATAGTAGAAGTCTGTAATGGTAAGCATACCAAAGCTGAAAGTCTTGGTCATAGAGAATTTGGTATTTACAGAATTTCATCTACATTTTAGATTGCAATAGACAATAAAACATTTTTTATAAATATAATACTTATATAGATGTATAAACTAAAAATCCTTTCTAATCTTATAAAAATTTACAATACTGAAAAGGAGCTGTGTCAAAGTTATTTTGAGAACAGTTCCTTTTTTAGCCTCTTTTACTTAAAACATCATAAAATACGATTTAAAACTATAAACATATCTTATCTACTCTCTAAAAAGCTTAAATAAAGTTAAATATAAAGTCAAATAAATAAAATTTAATGTCTTTGTATGAAAAGATATTTGGTATAATATGTCTGAGAGAATTCTTGTTTGTAAAAATAAAGGATGGAGGATGAAACAAAAGAATGAACTTTGAAAACATAAAAAGTAAAAAAATAATAGCCAGCTTACTATTAACACTCCTTATAATTGTGTCCTTAGCATGTGTCACTTTTATTATGACTCTAAATAAAGTAACACATAATGAAACAGAAAGGTATCTTATAGAAGTTTCACAAAGCATCTCTACTACAATTGATGTGAAATGTAAAAGTATATTTAGGACACTATATTCTGTTGGAGATACTTATTTTGAGATTAATGATAATGACAAAGAAGTTAATAAATACTTATCCAAAAAATTAAAATTATTTGAATTTGATTGGTTAGGTATTATTGATTCTAATGGGAATTTCATAAGTAACCTTCAAGATACAGGTAATGTTAAAGAACAAGACTTTTATAGAAAAGCCCTTCAAGGTAAAGAAACAATTACTCATGTTAAATCACCATTTGGTAGGTATGGAATTTTATATTCTGTACCACTATACAAAGGTGATAAAATTATTGGAGTTGTTGCTGCTTGGAATAATATTGATACTATGAGAAACTTATTAAGTGTAGAAAGCTTTAATGGTGAAGGTTTTTCCCAAATTATCGACCAAAATGGAAATTTTATTGTAAGTTCAGCAAACAAAAATGCACCAAAGAATATAGTAAATTTTTTTGACATGATTAAAGATCAAGGAAAACAGGTTGATAAAAATAAACTTGAAGAAATGAAAACAAACTTAAAAAAGAACAAAACTGGTTCTATGTATTTTACATTAAATGATGGTATTTCTAAAGCAATACACTATCTTCCATTACAAGAAGAAAACTTATACCTCCTTTCAGTTGTTCCAACAAAAATAGCAAGTGCACAATTTGATTTACTTCTAAAAAAAGCAATCTTTATCAATATTTTAATTGTTATATTATTTTTACTGCTTATTATAATGATTATGTTTATAAATCAAAAAAATAAAGAACAACTTACAAAAATTGCATATGTAGACTCTGTAACTAAAGGCTATAGTAAAGCACGTTTTGATATGGAAGCTAAAAAAATTATACAGTCATCTTCACCAGAAACCTATTCATTAATATCTATAAATATTCAGAAATTTAAACTTATTAATGATTCTTTTGGTAGTGAAGCAGGAGATAAAACATTAAAATACGTACATGATGTTATTAGTAATTATCTAAAACCAGAAGAATTACTTTGTCGAGTTTCTAATGACCAGTTTAATGTACTTATTAAAACTATTCCTCAAAAAGAAATTCTTAAGTACATAGAAAAGATTACAAATGATATTAATAATTTCAATAAAAATGAAGAATGTAAATATTTTATAGCTTTATCTATAGGTGTATATAAAATTGATGACCCAAATCTACCTTTAGTTTCAATTCAAGACCGCGCAAATGTTGCAAGAAAAAATAATAAAGGAAATATTGGAAATCATCCACTTTATACATGTGTTTTTTATAGCGACTTAGAACGTTTAAAAATGATTAAAGAAAAAGAAATGGAAAATAGAATGGAAGAAGCCCTGAGTAATAACGAATTTATAGTATATCTCCAGCCTAAAATAAGTCTTAAAGATAATACTATTGTAGGTGCTGAAGCATTAGTAAGATGGCAAGACCCAAATAAAGGTCTTATCCCACCAGATGAGTTTATCCCTTTCTTTGAAAAAAATGGTTTTATCACAAAACTTGACTACTATGTTTTTGAAAAAGTATGTAACATGATACGAAAATGGATAGATAATGGAGAAACTCCAATACCTGTTTCAGTTAATTTTTCACGTGCAAACTTAAATAATATAGATTTTTTAGAAAAATACAGAATGATTCGTAATAAATACGATATTCCTGCTAAACTCTTAGAAATTGAATTAACTGAAACACTTGTATTTGAAAATCTCCAAAAATTAATTAATATAATAGACCAAATCCATGAAGAAGGTTTTCAATGTTCACTAGATGATTTTGGAAGTGGATATTCTTCACTAAATATGTTAAAAGAAATAAAAGTTGATACATTAAAACTTGACCGTGCTTTTTTTAGCTCACCTAATGCAGATAATATTGCTGAAAATCATGTAATAGAGTCTATAGTTAATTTGACAAAAAAATTAAATATGAATAGTATCTCAGAAGGTGTTGAAACAATCTTGCAAATGGATTATCTTAAAAAAATTAATTGTGATATGATACAAGGATATGTTTTTTCAAAACCTCTACCTCAAGAAATATTTGAGAAAATGACTTTTGGAAAAACATTAGAAGAAGTCAGTATGGATAGTTTCGTTAAATAAAATAAAAAACTTGTCTCTATAAAATAAGTTTAAACATTTTATGAAGACAAGTTTTTTTATTTTCTAATTTCATTTTATTTTCTAATTTCCTTATACTTGACTTGTTTTAAATTCCCTTTTTAAGAATAACAATACAATTATCATAGCAATGAAATCTGCAATTGGCTGTGCCAACCAAACTCCATCTAAATTAAATTGAATTGGAAGTACAATGATTAATGGTATAAATAAAATAAATTGTCTTAAAAGAGTTAAAAACATAGAATGTTTAACTTTACTTATACATTGGAAATATACAGGTCCAACAATAGAAATTCCCATTATAGGCAGTGTAATTAAATTTATGTTTATACCTCTTACAGCTATCTCCATTAAATCTGAATCTTTATTAAATATGCCTACAAATACTTCTGGGAATACTTGTACTACTAAAAATCCAAATGACAATATAACAATTGACACTATGATAGATATTATTAAAGTTTTCTTTGCACGCTCATATTGTTTTGCACCATAATTATATGATATTATAGTTTGCATACCTTGGTTCAAACCAAACACAGGCATCATAAACATCAATAAAATAGATGTAAGTGCTGTCATAGCTCCAATAGCCAAATCTCCGCCGTAAACCTTTAGAGAATTATTTGTAAACATGTGAGTTATACTTATAGCTAGCTCCATAGCAAAAGGTGTCATGCCTATTGCAAATACCTTCTTTACTATATCTTTATCCAATTTTAAGTTACATTTTTTTAGCTTTAAATTGGACTTCCCTCTTATAAAATAATGTGTTACCCAAAAGAATACTACTATTTGACAGAGTACTGTTGCTATAGCTGCTCCTTTTATACCTAAATTAAACACAAATATGAATATAGGGTCCAATATCAAGTTTAATACACATCCTACAATCATTGTCCTTGCTGCTAATTTTGGATTACCTTCTGCCCTAATTGCATTATTAAGAGAAAATGCAACTAAATTAAATATACTTCCAACCAATATGACACTCATATAGTCTTTTGCATAAAATATTGAATCTTTACTTGCACCCAAAATAAAAAGTATATCTTCTAAGAAAACTAATCCTAATATAGTTATAATTAAAGAGATAATTATAGATAACGTTAAAGCATTACCTAATATCTTCTCTGCTTCTTCTTTATTTCTTTCACCTAACTTTATAGACAATCTTGTGCTAGCACCTACTGATACCAACATTCCAAAAGCTATTATTATGGTAAATACTGGCATAGTTACACCAAGACCTGCAATAGCTATAGAACCAATGCCCTCCATAGAACCAATAAAAGCTCTATCTACTACATTATAAAGTGAAGTTACCATCATTGCTATTATTGCAGGTATAGAATATCTAAATAATAAAATCCATATTTTTTCATGTCTTAATGCTTCTTGATTTTCCATGTTGTCACCATTTATACCATGTCATAAGTTATACAAATTGGTTTATTTGTTCTTGGGTCTGTTGCTATTTCTGCATCAATATTAAATAGTTCTTTGAGATTATCTTTCGTCATAACATCGTATGCATCGCCCTCACAAACTATCTTCCCTTTCTTAATACCTATCATGTGGTCAGCAAATCTCGCTGCGTTATTAAGTTCATGTATCACCATGACAATAGTTCTTCCTTGTTTTTTATTTAATTCATCTAATAATTTTAGTATTTCTAATTGATGGGCTAAATCTAAATATGTTGTAGGCTCATCTAATAGTAATATATCAGTCTCTTGTGCTAAAGCCATTGCTATCCATGCCCTTTGTCTTTGCCCTCCTGATAAGTCTTCCATATTTCTATCTTTAAATTCTGAAATTCCAGTAACTTCTAAACTCCAATTTACAATGTCTCTATCTTCTTTACTAGAATTACCAAATCCACTTTTATGAGGAAACCTTCCATAAGAAATTAATTCTGAAACAGTAAGACCACTAGGAGCTTGAGGGCTTTGTGGTAGTACTGCCATATCCTTTGCTATTTCTTTGGATTTCTTCTTATATATGTCCTCTCCATTTATATATATTTTTCCACTCTTAGGACTAACAATTCTTCCTATAGTTTTAAGTATTGTCGATTTTCCACAGCCATTAGCCCCTATTATAGTAGTTATTTTTCCTTTTGGTATACTTAAATTTAGATTTTTTATAATATCTGTATTTCCATATGATACATTTAGATTCTTAGTATTTATACAGTTCATAACAACATCCTTTCCTAATCATTTGCCAACATTAAATAAATAAAATACGGCACTCCTATTATAGAAACCACTATGCCTACTGGTATTTCTATAGGTGCTAGAAGATTTCTTGAGATAGTATCTGCTACTAAAAGTAATAATGTCCCTATCAATGCTGATACTGGTATTAATCTTTTATGCTTTGGCCCTATTATTTTTCTACCTATATGTGGAGCTATTAAACCCAAAAATGAAATACTACCTGCTACTGCTGTCGATACACCAGATAAAATTACTGCATATATTATAAGTCTTCTTCTTTGTTTTTCTACATCTACACCAAGACTCGTAGATACTTCATCACCCAAGTTTAAAACATCTATATACTTAGATTTATAAATAGTTATCCCCATAAAAATCACTATAAATGGAAGTACAGCTATTACATATTTCCAACTAGTTCCCCAGATACTACCTGATGTCCATGCCATAACCCTATTAAATTCTTGTGTTGTAAATTTCAATTGAAATATAGTCAAAATTGAAGTAAAAGCTATGTTTACACCTACACCAATAAGCAGTAATCTTGACGAATTTATACCACCTTTCCATGCAAGAGAATATATAAGAAATGCTCCAAATAAAGCTCCTACAAGTGCAACAATTGGCATTGTAAATACAGTTAGATTACTCATACCTTCATAGACATTACCATTCATAAGGTATATATAAACTACTACAAATAATGCTGCACCTGAATTTATTCCCAAAATCCCAGAATCAGCTAAATCATTCTTTGTAACTCCTTGAAGTATTACACCTGCTGTTGATAATGCAGAACCAACCAAAAGTGCTATTATTATTCTCGGTAATCTCAATTTAAATATCGCAATTTCATGATTACGCTGACCCTGACCTAAAAAAGTTTTTATAACATCTACTGGTTCTATAGAAAATGAGCCCATATTTAAACTCACTAGAAAAGTGATAAGAATAAGTACCACTAAAATTAATATAACAAGCAATGTTTTAGAATTTATTTTCATAATATTTTTCATAGTACTTATTTCTCCCCCTTTCTAACAAGGTATATAAATATTGGTACTCCTATAAGTGCTGTTATAGAACCTACTGGTGTCTCATATGGAGGATTTATCATTCTGCTTAATATATCTGTATATACAAGTAATACAGCTCCTAATACTAAAGAACTCGGTATTATATACTTATAATCTGAACCTACTATTCCTTTAGCTATTTGAGGAACTATAAGACCTATAAAAATAATATTACCAGACACTGAAACAGATGCTCCAGTCATTAATATTATGAGTACTATACATATAAATCTAACAGTGTTAGTTTTTTGCCCTAATCCTATTGCCACTTCTTCTCCAAGACTTAATATAGTTATTCTTGGAGCCATAACCATAGCTAAAATAAATCCAATACCTCCAGCTATAAACAACAGCTTTATACCTTCCCAATTCACCCCTACAAGACCTCCTGATATCCAGAAACTCAACTGTTGAGATAGGTTAAAATACATGGATATTGCTGATGCCAAAGAAATTAACAATGTGCCAAGAGCTACTCCTGCAAGAGCTAGCTTTACATTATTAACTCTTCCTCTTGATTTAGAACTTATAAAATATATAAATAATCCACTTATACTTGCCCCAATAAATGCAAACATCATTGTGCTAAAACTCCCATGTATAAGTTGAGGAAGTCTTTTTTGAAGTACTAATGATATTGCAATTGCAAACGTAGCACCTTGTGTAATTCCTATAACAGATGGTTCAGCTATAGGATTTCTTGTTATTCCTTGCATTATTGCCCCAGAAACTGCTAAAAACCCTCCAACAAGTGCAGCTGCTATTGCCCTTGGAAGTCTAACATCTTTTACTATTCTCATATTTATTCCATCTTCCATTTTTATCAAACTATCTACAACATTTGATAGATTCATATCTTTTGCTCCAATAGCTATGGATAATACAATTCCAAGTACAAGTACAACTATACTTACTAATATCAACAAGTAAGTTAGATTTTTTTTACTCAACTTAGTCAATTAACCTACCTCCTTTTCCCTTTTAATCGTCAGTATAATATAATCTATTAAATATTTTTAATTTTAAGTTTTATTAAAAATAGGTGTGAAAAATGAATATCATTATCTCACACCTACTAAGTTAAGAATTACTTTGTTAATTCATTTTTAACTGATTCTAATAATAACTCTTTTCCAATTGGATTATATGATTGACTGAAAAATGGAGCTGCATCAAGTATTGTTACATTCCCATCTTTTACTGCTCTTATTTGAGCCCAGATAGCACTATTTTCTAAATCTTTTTTATCTGATTCTGTAGCAATTACAACTATATGGTCTGCATCTATATCTGTTAAACCTTCCATACTTACCATTGGTAATGTTATTCCATCTTGCTTTGGCATGTTTTTGGGTCTAGCTAATTTCATATCATCATTGATTAAAGTTCCTATTCCACCATCGCTAAATACCATAAATTGACCTGAACTTGCCAACACTGGTAAATAAGTTTTTTCTCCATTTTTTTCTATAACTTCTTTACCTAACTTTGTAGCTTTTTCATCATACTTCTGTATCCAACTTTTAGCTTCTTCTTCTTTGTCAAATAATTTTGAAACATCAGTTAACTTACTTCTCCAGTCATTTGCATAATCTTTCATCATAACTACAGGAGCTATTTCTTTTAATTGGTCATATATTTTCTCTTGTCTTTGACTCATTATTATTAAATCAGGATTTACTTCTAATATAGCTTCCATATCCATAGTATCCATCATTGAGTGTCCAACTATCTTTACATCTTTAAGTTCTTCTCTTATGTAACTTGGTAATTTATCAGTTTCATATGAGTCTACATTTGCTGTTGCAACAGGCTTATGACCTGCTAATAATAGTTCTTCACTACTTCCTGATATATCAACTATTTTTTTAGGATTTGATGGTATCTTAACCTCTCCTTTAACAGATTGTACAACTCTTGTCTCTGATTTATTTTTATCCTCTGTATTCTTATCTGAACATGCTGTAACAAGTACTAGCGTAGTTATAATAGATATAAATATTGCAAGTGATTTTATTTTTTTCATGATTACTTCTCCTACCTGTTTATTATACTTACATGATATTGATTATCATAAGCACATATTTATTATAGCATTTTTCTATTTTTAGTCAATATTATTTTGTAAAAGGATAAAAATTCCTAATTAATCTTAATTATATATAACTCAGATAAGGTTTTCTTGCATTAAGTAGTATTTTTTTATTTTAAGTTGGATATAAATAGAATGACTTTTCATTTAAAGAATGATAAAATACAATTTATAGATAAGGAATTTAGCAAGGAGGATTTGAGACATGGTACACTTAGTATATTGTGATAATGCAGGAAAAAAAGGAGAAAAGGTCTTAGATAAAATTTTAGCTGGAACAAAAACAATGGTTATTAGAGGCGCTGCTGGTAGAAAAATACCACATAGTAGAGTATTTGAAGATGAGTTACTTTATTTTATGGAAAAAGGAACTGCAAAGATATCTGCAAAAGCCACTGTTAAAAAAGTAGAAAACTACATTAAGTTAACAGAAGATGAAATTTCTAAGATTTTGAATGAAAATCAACCAAAATTGAATTTATCTGAAAAACAAAAAGTTCGTTGGCATAAAAAATGTTTATGCTTAGTTGAGTTTGAAAATGTTGAAGAAATAACACCTCTTGATTTTGACCATCAAGGAAATATGGATGATTGGCTTATTGTTGAAAAAATTGAAGATGTAGTTGTTGGCACTAGTATACCTTACAATTACGAGAAATCTAAATTTTAAAGTATCAATATCATAATACTATATTAATAAACTCTACTTAAATAAAAAAAGAGTGCCTTTAATAATTATAAAAATTATTTTTGGTCACTCTTTCTTAATAATAATTTTAAATTACTTACTTTCTAATCTTTCATATACATCTATAAATTCTTCTGCTAATTGCTGAAAATTCATAGCTGTCATTAAATGGTCTTGTGCATGAATAAGTATAACACTTATTTCAGTTTTATTACCATTAGCTTCATTTTGTATCAATTCTGTTTGAAATTTATGAGCTTTATGAATTGATTCTTTCGACTTTTCAATACATTCTCTAGCTTTATCTATATTCCCGCTCTTTGCTTCTTTTATTGCTTCAAATGCTAGCCCTTTCGCATCACCTGCAAATCCAATTATTCCAAAAGATATCTCTATCATCTTTTCATCCATTTATTCTACCTCCTAAATATCTCTATAGCTTGATATGACTAATCCATTCTTTTCTAAAAATTCTTTGACTTTTTTAGATGTAAGTATCTTGTGCTCTTTCGTTCTATCAATAGCATAAGATGTAGAATTTAAAATATAATCATCTAAAAAAGCTGGGTGAGACATAATATCCACTACATCATACTTCGTTATTTCGTCTATATTTTTTATAAAATATTCTTCACTTACATTTTCCTTATAAAAACTATCTATTAAAGGAACTATTTTAGAATACTCTAAATTATATTCAAATCCGCCCCTTATTGGAAGATTATACTTATTCACAATCTTCTCTATTACTGGCTTTAAACTTACTAAAGTATGGATATGATGGTGACTGTCTAAATGAGATATATCTATTCCAAGCCCTTCTACTCTCTCTATTTGAGCACAAAGTTCTCTATAAATCTCATCACAATCCATTTTTTTAATAATTTCGTCTGTAATCCTCCTAATAAAAAAACCGTCTTTGTCAACAATAGTTTTTAAGTTAGATAATAATGGTCTACCACAACTTAAAGTCATATGAACTCCACAGTTTAAAGTCTTATTTTCTTTAAGTAACTTCACCCCATGTTCTACCCCAGGCATATTTGCCATCATAGAAGTGGACTTGACGATTCCATTATTATGAGCTGATATTATACCATAATTCACAGCTTCGCAATATCCAAAGTCATCTGCATTTATTATAATTTTAGTCATACCATAACCTACTTTCTATAGACTATCTATTAAATCTAGGAAGATAATTTTTATGAGCTTCCAACATTTCATCTAATATAGTTTTTGCTAAATCATCTGATGGAATCAATGGATTTATGCAAAGTGCCAAAAGAGCAGATTCATAATCGCCATATACAGCTGCTTTGGCTGCTAAGACTTCAAATGACTTAATTTGACTTACCAATCCATGTACAGAATCTGGTAAATATCCTATACTTAATGGTTTTGGACCATTTTTTGTTATTACACTGCTCACTTCTACAGCTTGTTCATCTTTAAAATCTCTTATAGAACCATTATTTAATGTATTAACTACTTGGATGTCTTTTTTATCATTGTATATAGAACTTATTAAGTTACAAGCAGCATCACTATAGTAAGCTCCTCCTCTTTTTTCAAGTTGAGGTGGTTTTATATCTAATTTTTCATCCTTATATAATTCAAATAATTGTTCTTCCAACTCTTTAACTACTTGACCTCTAGCTTTTCCCTCTTTAAACTCTCTCAACTCATCTTCAAGCATGTCTTTAGTTTTATAGTAGTATCTATGATATGGGCAAGGTATTACACCTAAAGATTTTATAAATTCCGCATTAAAATCAATTGCCTTTATATTTTGCATACTTATATCTGCTTTGACAAACTTATCAATTGCTTCTTTTGTAACATCTTCTCCATCCAAAGATACATTTAGACCATAAACCATATGATTAAGACCTGCAAAATCCATACTTATTCTGTCACTTTCTACATTAAATAGTTTGGCAACATCATTTTTTAAATGAATTGGCACATTGCATAGACCTATATATCTTTTAAAATTAGTATATTTGAATACAGCTTCTGTTATTATCCCTGTTGGATTTGTAAAATTCACCATCCATGCATTTGGACATAATTCTTCCACATCTTTTATTATATCAAATATAACTGGTATTGTACGAAGGGCTTTAAATAATCCTCCAGCACCATTAGTTTCCTGCCCCATAACTCCATGAGATAAAGGAATAGTTTCATCTTTAATTCTTGCATCTAAAAGACCCACTCTAAGTTGTGTTGTCACAAAATCTGCATCTTTTAGAGCTTCTCTTCTATCTAAAGTAAGATTTATTTTCATATCTATTCCAGCTTTTTTTACCATTCTTTTAGCTAGATTTCCGACTATCTCTAGTTTTTCTTTTCCATCCTCTATATCTACAAGCCATAATTCCTTTACAGGTAACTCTTCATATCTATTTATAAACCCCTCTACAAGCTCAGGAGTATAACTTGAACCTCCTCCGATTGTAACTATTTTTAGTCCATTTTTCATCTCATTATACCATCCTTACCTATAATTTAATACACTCTACAAAACCCTATACATTTATTAACCTTAATAAAAACCACCTAGTTGTTAATTTTCAATTTATTAGCCTCCATTTTTTCAGATGCTATGACAAATGGAATATACATTAATATTGATAATATTAAATTAAATAGTGCTAAAGCTCCGCCAGTCCAATCACCTGTAGCCATTGCTCCACCTAATATAGGAGGTGTTACCCAAGGTATTTTAGGCAAAATTACTGGTGCTACTAATCCAAAATCTATTGCTAAGTATGATACAGCACTACATATTACTGGTGCAAGTACAAATGGAATCATAAATATAGGATTTAAAACTATTGGAAGTCCAAATATCAATGGTTCTCCTATATTAAATATTGCTGGTGGTCCACCTAATACTATCATCTCTTTACGTCTTCTTCCAGCTATTAATAAAGCTACAATTAATCCTAATACCATTCCAGAACCACCTAAATACACAAATGCATCAAAGAATGAACCTGCAAGTACATGGTATCCTTCTGTTGCTCCTGCTTGAGCCAACGCAGCATTTTCTCCACCTAATTTCATAAGTATAGTTTCTGTAAAAGGAAGTGCTATATTTGCACCATGAAGCCCAACAGTCCAAAGTATATGAATTATAAATGCAATAAGCATTGTAGAACCTAGGCTATCAGCTACATTTGATAGTGGTGCTCCTAAATAAGTATTTAAAATATCTGTTAAGAAATTTCCATTTGAAAGCATCTTTATAAATATTCCTATTACAGTAAATATCATTATAGTTAACATTCCTGGTATTAACTTTGCAAATGACCTTGAAACTGCTGGTGGAACTCCATCTGGCATTTTTATAGTTAATTTCTTTACTTTAGATAACCTTACAAATATCTCAGTTGATAATAATCCTATTAATATAGAAGAGAATAAGGCTGCTGTACCTAAGTAAGTTTGTTGTATCATCCCCCATCCTTCAACTGCTGTAGTTCCCCCCTCAGGAACTATTTTACCGATTTGTGGAGCCATTATAAAAAAGATAGATAATGCTATAAGTCCAGCTTGTAACCCATCACTTTCATAGGATTTTGCTAGGAAATAAGCAACACCTATTACTAAGAATACTGCCATTGTACCTATTGCTCCCCACCAAAGGTCGCTTCCAAACATAGTCCAGTTTTCTCCAAATATATTTGCCATCAAATTTTTGTATGCTTCTAACGGTAAGTTATTTATCAATGTTCCTAATGCACCTACCATAGTTATAGGTATCATTGCTATAAATGCATCTCTTACTGCTACTAAATGCCTTTGAGCTCCTATTTTGGCAGCTACAGGCACTATATATTTATCCATAAATGACATGAATTTTTCCATTTTACATCCTCCAGTACAACTTTATTTTGAACTATTTAATTCTACAGCTCTATCTAACACAGCTTTTCCATTACATCTTCCATAATCCATCATATTTATAACTTCAACTGGAATATTATATGGTTTTGCCATTTCAGTTGCTTTTCCTAATACATATCTAACTTGAGGTCCTAAAAGTAAGACATCACAATTTTCTATTTCATTTTTTAAGTTCACCTCTGATATAGCCCATATTTTTGCTTCTATACCGTTTTCCTTTGCTGCATCCTCCATTTTTGTAACCAATAAACTAGTTGACATTCCTGCTGAACAAGCTAACATTATTTTTATCATTTTTTCCCTCCAAATTAGATTCATTAAATATTTTTTAAGTCATAAGTTCTTTAAACTATACATTTAAAGTATGCTTTTCTATTAATTATTATCTTAATGTATATATCTTATTTTTAAATGTATATACATTTAATTCTTGATATTATTATATCTCAAATGTATATACATTTCAAGAAAACTTTTTCATTTTATTTAAATTTTATTCGACAACAGCATTCAAAGTTAATGTATATCCATGGTGATATGTGTGTGAGTATTCAAAAATCTCACTATTTTGTAACTTACATATTTGACTTATATATAAAAGTGACTCTGGCTCTTCTAGATTTAAATTATCCATGCACTCTTCATTTGATATTACAGCTTGTACTTCTCTCTCTGACATGGCTATCTTATATCCACATACTTCTTCAACAAAATTATAAAGAGAATTTTCACAGTGTGTCTTATTTAAATTTGGAAATAGCTTAACTGGCATATAAGTAATCATATATGAAACTCTTGCATCATTTGCTAATCTTACTCTCTTGATTTCCCATACATTTTCTTCTAAGCTTATATTTAATTTACTTGATAATTCTTCATCTGCTTGAACTATTTCAAGAGATACCAATATATTAGATACTTTATATCCTTTACTTTCCATCTCCTTAGTAAACCCACTTACAGATGATATATTATCATATATATTATTTGCAAGAACTATACTACCTACCCCTCTTTGTCTGGCTATATATCCTTCTTTAACTAGGTTATTTAATGCAGACCTTACAGTCATTCTAGTCACATTAAACTCTTCACTCAACTGTTTTTCAGAGGGGATTAAATCCCCTTTTTTCAAACTGTCTGAATTTATTAATTCTCTTACATGATTTTCTATAACTTTATAAATTGGCTCTTTCATTTAATTCACTCCTCATTAATCAAATCTTTTACATAATAAGATAATTTTATATACAAATAAAGAAAATGTCTATACATTTAAGATAAATTAAATTTTATTCAGACATCTTATACAACTTTCCAAGTTTTAATAAAGATATAAATAGACTTATCATTAATATCCCTTTTAATATACTTGATAAGGTTATACTCCACCATACACCATTTAGACCCAATATTTCTGGTCTAGATATAAAGTAAGCTAATGGTACTCTTGCACCAGTCAGTATAGTAACTATAGTAGAAGGTATATAGGTTCTACCTAATCCTTTGAAAGCTCCTGTTGTTATTATTTCTAAGCACATAAAAAATTGAGAATATCCTAATATTTTAAGATAAATTGCTCCCTTTTCTATTGCCTCGCTTTCATCTATAAAAATAGAAAAGATACTCTCCCCTGCAAATACTAATACCAAAGTAGTTATTATTCCAAGTACAGAAGATACAATTATAGCTATTTTACAACCTTTATTTATTCTAGAATACTTCTTGGCACCATAATTTTGTCCAACAAAACTTCCTAATGCAACTGATAGTCCTTCAGCTGTCATCCAGGAAATTGCCTCTATTTGTGAGCCTACTTTTTGTACTGCAACAGCTACAGGTCCCCATGATGCTACTATTACTCCTAGTAACATTGAGAATACTGTAAACATACCACTTTGTATTGCTACAGGTAATCCTAATTTATACAGCACTTTATAATATTTAGTCTCTATTTCTTTAAATAGTCTTAATTTAAAATAATCTTCTTTACTTTTAAGTACTATATATATAAAACATGTAGTAACTACTATCTGAGCAAATACAGTTGCAATAGCAGCTCCTGCAACACCAAGTTTTGGAGCAAATCCCCATCCAAAAATTAATATAGGGTCAAGTATAATATTAGTTACTAATCCTATTGTATTAATGCGAAAAGGAGTCTTACTATTTCCAAGTCCATTGAAAATTGCAGTAAATACTGGATTAATAAAATAAAATACCATACCTAGAGCTACTATTATCAAATACTGTCTGGACATGGTTATAACTTCTAAGTCTCCTAATTTAAAAAAACCTATCAACTGCTTATTAAATACTATTAAAGATATTGTATATATTATTGCTAGCATAATATTTATTTCTATTGCTGACTTCATATATTATTTAGTAGTGCTTATATTATTTTCTCCGATACTTTGTGCTACTTTTACCTCTCCACCTACTTTTGAAATCATAATAAATGCCATTGCAAGCCATGGGAAAAATCCAGCTGTTCCAACTGCAGCTACTGCTTTACTTCCAGCTTTACCAACCCATATCATATCTATCATGTTGTACCCCATTTGTATAAATGAAGTCCCCATTATTGGAAGTGATAGCTTAAGTAATTTTTCTGTAATTCTTCCTTCTGTTAAATCAAGTCTATCTTTCATTCTCCACCTCTTTTATATTATAAAATTTAAAATTTATTTGCTTATACAGCTAGATTAATCATTTTATTTGATTAAGTTCACTATCTTTCAATTTATATTATCATATCTCAAGATTGCATCTCAACAATACTTACGTTTAGGATAAAGTATTTCGCCTATCTTTGATAAAATTAATACTTATGAATATAAATCTAGCTATTTCATCAATACCTATTTATAACTCTTAACTTAACTTCAATTAAGTATACATATTGCAATTAATCAGAATATTTTATACTGTATCTTCCATTGAGAAATAGCAAATATAAATGATTTATCTACAATTTTATATATTCATAAATAGTATACTATAATTTTTAAAAAACCTATATTTGAATACTTTAGGCGTGTTTAGACATTGTAATCTATAGATAAATTTGATAATATATAAATATATTATGGTGAAATTTATAGATATATATTAATTATGGGGAGATTGTGGGAGGCTCTTTTCACAAAACATTTAAGCTATGAAAATAAATAATTCAATTCAAATCTAAAGAATCTAATATCTATCATATCAATAGATTTAGATGGTTTGAAAAAGATTAATGATAAATTTGGTCATCAGACAGGAGATTTATATATTAAACAAGCAAGTAAAATTATACAATCTGTAATAAACAAAAAATATATAGTTTATCGTATTGGAGGTGATGAATATATAATTATTCTGAAAAATTCATCTCACAAAGAAATAAACAGTATTATAGATAATATTAAAAGGAAAATTAATAAAAGCTATTAATATTAATAATAAATTTAAAAAGTCTATTCTGTAAATAATAAATTATAAGAATAGACTTTTTAAACTTGTAATTTTTTAGGATAATTTTTTTAATTAATGTTTGTTCTTTTTTCTAAACGATTCTTTATAAATTCATGTATTATTTTAACCAATATATTTGTAAGTAGTATTAATACAGCTAATGCTGCTGCCTGTGCAGTACTCCCCTTATCATCTAGTTGTACAATTGATATTGCAGCTACTTTTGAACTTGCAGTATATATAAAAACTAGTGCTGATATTGTCACCATAGAGTTTAAGAAAAAGTACATAAAGTTCTCTAAAACTGCTGGCAAACAAAGTGGTATAGTTACATTCTTAAGAATTGATACACTATTTATTCCCATTGATTTAGCTACCATATCCAACTCTTTATCTACTTTCTTAATAGCAGTAGTAGCTGTTATAAATGCTACTGAAAAGAAGTGAACTATATTACATATAACCATTATAAGTAATGTTCCATATAATCCATTAAATAAATTCTTAATATATATTGTATCCATAAAATTAAACTCTAATTTATTAAAAAATAGTACATAAGCTATACCTAACACTAAACCTGGCAATGCCATAGGTAACGTACTTAGAAAATATCCAAATGATTTTAAATATGGAGCTTTTTCTGTTTTTTCATTTAGATATGCAAATAAGAAAACAAAGCTTGTTCCTAGAATAGCTGTCAATAGTGACATTTTTATTGAATTTACAAATGGTTTAATTCCATCAATACTATTTTTCATAGAAAAGTGTTCAAGTGTAAGTCTTAAATCATATGGCCAAACTGAGATTAATGATGATAAGATTACAGTTAACATTACAGCTATTATACCAAATGCAATAACTCCTACAATCCCTCCTAAAATCCCATCTCTTAACTTATTAGATTTAACTTTATATGGAATTGACTTTGAAGTTATGTACGAATTTTGATTTTTTTCAATTTTTTTAGTTACTATAAATGATATTATTGCAGGTATTAAAAGTAATATTGATACAGTTGCTCCCATTGGCATATTTTGTTGTCCTATAATTTGTTTATATACATCTATTGATAATACATTAAACTCTCCTCCAATTACCTTTGGAGCTCCAAAATCTGTAAAGCATAATGTAAATGATACGAATGCAGAACTTATTAAAGAATATTTTATACTTGGGATTGTTATACTTATAAATTCCCTTATCTTACTTATTCCCATAGTGTTACTAGCTTCATATAATCTATAATCAGTTGAGTTTAATGATATATAAAGTATTTGAAATGATTGAGGGAATACATATATAATTTGTGCCAGTATTATTCCCACTTCTCCGTAAATTGGAACATGTATTCCAAGTAAATTAGTCACCAATCCTTGATTCCCAAATAAATATACTAGACCTATTGCATGCATCATTGTTGGAGCAAACATAGGAAACATTGCTAATGACTTAAAAAATCCTTTAAATTTAATCTTTGTTCTAGTTAATGCATACGCATATACTAATGCAAGTGTTAACGATATTACAGTTGATATAATAGATACAAATATTGTATTTTTTAGAGAATTCAATAGAGCTTCAGAAGCCAAATACTCTTGAAAGTTCTGTAATCCTACAAAAACTCCATCTTTATCTAAAAATGCCTGTACAAATAGATATATTATAGGTACCAATAAAAACATTACTAAAGACATAACTAATACTGTAAGCATACATTTTTTTATGTCCAAATTCATTTTTGATTTAAAACTTATACTTTTAGAACTTATAGCATTATTATTCATACACTTATGCTCCTTTAACTTTTGGGTACTTTAAATAGTATTTTTCGTCTATACTTATCTTTACAAGGTCACCTTCTACTAAATTTAAATTAACCCACTCTTTTATAGAAACATCACTTATTATGAAATTTTCATTTAATTTATCCTTTATTTCAACTCTTAATAAATTCCCTCTAAACTCTATATTTGATATTATCCCTTGGTAATTTTCTTTTGTTGATTTCTCTATTTGAACATATTCCGGTCTTACAGTTAGTATAGAATCTCCATTATCAAAACAGTTTGTATCTCCTATAAATTGGGCTGTAAATAAGTTTTGAGGATTTTGGTATATTTCTTCTGGAGTTCCTATTTGCATTATATCTCCTCCATTTAAAATTGCAATTTTATCTGCCATAGTTATAGCTTCTTCTTGGTCATGTGTTACCATTATTGTTGTTATATTAAGTTCTTTTTGTAACTTTTTAATGTCCATTCTAAGCTTGTGTCTAACCTTTGCATCTAGTGCAGACATTGGTTCATCTAAAAGTAAAAACTTTGGTTCAAGTGCTAATGCTCTTGCTATTGCAACTCTCTGTTGTTGTCCACCCGATAATGCTTTGGGATATTTATGAGCTTCATTAGTCAAGCCGACTATTTCAAGCACTTCCTTAACTTTGCTATCTATTTTTTCTTTTGAAATTTTTCTCTCTTTAAGTGGAAAAGCTATGTTATTATATGCAGTCATATTTGGAAATAATGCGTATGATTGAAATACTATTCCAAAACCTCTCTTTGATGGTTCTAAATTTGTAATATCTTTATCCTGAAGAATTATAGCTCCACTATTTACATCTTCAAGACCTGCTATTATCCTAAGTAATGTAGTTTTACCACATCCACTAGGCCCAAGTAAACATAGAAATTCCCCTTCTTCAATATCCAAACTAATATTATTTAAAACCCTTTTTTGGTCATAATTTTTAAACACATTATTTATTTTTAAGTAACTCATATCTTATCTCCCCTTATATAGTTATATTTTTATTTTAAATTCTACACTTTACCCTTTCTTCTAAAATTATTTCATCTAAATTATTAAGTTAAACTTTACTTACTTTCAGATTTTGAACCATACTTTGATTCCCAAGTTTTAAGTACTGTACTTCTGTTTTTGGCAGCAGAGCTTAAATCAACTTCTTTTATTAGCTGTTCAAATGGTTGTTTAGAATAACCTTTCGGAACTGGATTATCTGTCTTTATAGAAGTAACTGCTACTTCGTGTGCATATCTATCTATAGCTGAATCGCTTATTGCCCAGTCTAAAAATAACTTTGCTTCTTTTTTTATATTATCTTTTTTAACTAGGGCATTTGCCTCTAAGTCCCAACCTGAACCTTCTTTTGGAAATACAACTTCTATAGGTTCTCCACTGGACAATTGTTGTGTAGCTCTATACCCAAGTGTAATACCTATTGGATACTCTCCAGAACCAGATAGTTTCGCAGATTTTGAACCTGAATGTGTATATGTAGCTATATTTTTATGTAATTTATCCATATAATTGTAAGCATCTTTTTCACCCATCATTTGAATAAGTCCTGATACTGTAAGGTATCCTGTTCCAGATGATGCTGGATTTGGCATTGTTATAAGTCCTTTATATTCTGGTTTTATTAAATCTTCATAACTTTTTGGAATATCTATACCCAATTTCTCAAGCTCCTTATAATTAACTACTATAGCTGTTTCTGGTATACTCATACCCACCCAAGATACATCTTTGTCAATATCTTTGAATTTTTTATCTACCTTATCATAATTTTTAGGCTTATATGCTTCAAGCGCTCCATCTTCTTTTAGTTCTATCATGTTCATTGCTGATAATCCCCATATAACATCTGCTTGTGGATTATATTTTTCTGCTAATAATTTTGAAGCTATTACACCATGAGAATCCATAACTATTTCTACATCTATATTTGGATGCTCTTCTCTAAAGCCTTCCATATAGTAAGCTATTTGCTCTTCCTCTAGTGCTGCATATATTGTAAGTTTATTATTTCCTTTTCCTTGAGTAGTTTGTGGTGTTGTTGATATGCAACTTGTCATAAATGTAATCACTACAATACACAGACAAGTAAATATAAATTCTTTCATATCTTCCCCCTTATTGTGTTTTTATCTTTTTTCATTTGTTTTTTGTTGTTTTTTCTTATGTTTATATAATACACCTAATTTGTTAATATAAAGTTAAGTGTAAATTAACAGTTCGTTAATTTTTAGAAGTTTTTGTTAAATATATTATTTTTAATTAAATACAGTGTGTTTTTAAACAATATATTAATTTTTATAGTATCTATATTTCTAATTTGAACATAAAAAATAAGTCTAGCCTCTATAAATTAGAATGTTAGACTTATTTTTTATAGTATTTAATTATACAACCAAATCATTTTTTTTCTTTTCTTCAAGTGCTTTTTTAAGCACCATATCCTTAACCTTCATAAGTCTAGTAGTACTTGCTCTTTCATTTTCTTCAAGCTTCATAGCTATATACTTAATAGTCTCAATGTAATTTGGTATCATTACATTTTCAAGAGCATTAACACGTCTACGTGTCTTTTCTATCTCTTGAGCAAGAAGCTGTGCACTTTTTTCACTTTCTGCAAGTCTTAAAAGTGGTTGCATAGCAGCTGAGAAAGCTTCCATAGCAGAATCTAATTCTCCTGATGTAAAAGCAAGACCATAAGGATAAATATCACTTTGATTGTTTTCAGTTTTAAAGTCAAACACGGGAACATCAACACTCATTATATTTCTCGTAGAAACATCTACTGAAACAGATTGCTTTGGCATCATAAGTGCTGACCCCAGATACTCCTGACTCATAACTGCTCTTGCGATTATAAAATTTTTATAAGCAGCATCAAGAGCATTTTCTGCTTCTTCACGTAATCGCTTATTTTCCCTTACAATCTCAAGGAATTGTTTCATAAGTTCATCAAGTTTATCTTTAAGAAGCTTATGACCTCTTGTAGCAGTTTTAAGGAGTTTCTTAAGTCTAGTCATTTCCATACGTGTTGGATTTATATTTAATCTAGCCACAGATATCACTCCTTAGGCATATATTTTTCAAAATATTCATCACGAATACGTTTAAGTTCACTTTTTGGTAACATACTAAGAAGCTTCCATCCAATTTCTAATGTCTGCTCAATAGTTCTATCAGTTCTAAATCCCTGTGAAACATATTCTTTTTCAAACTCATCTGCAAACTTAGCATACATTAAGTCAATCTCAGAAAGTGCAGATTCACCAAGTATAGCCATAAGCTCTTTTGCATCCTTACCTCTTGAATAGGCTGCGAAAAGCTGGTTCATTGTGTCTGCATGGTCCTCACGAGTCTTCCCTTTACCAATCCCCTTATCTTTTAGACGAGAAAGTGATGGTAAAACATCTATAGGAGGCTGTATATCTTTTTTATAAAGTTCACGGCTAAGTATAATTTGTCCCTCTGTAATGTATCCTGTAAGGTCAGGAATTGGATGTGTCTTATCATCCTCAGGCATTGTAAGTATTGGAATCATAGTTATAGAACCTTCATGCCCTTTCATTTTTCCTGCTCTTTCATACATCGTAGCAAGGTCAGTATAAAGATATCCTGGATATCCACGACGTCCTGGAACTTCTTTTTTAGCTGCTGAAACTTCACGCAATGCCTCTGCATAGTTTGTAATATCTGTTATGATAACAAGTACATGCATATCTTGCTCAAAGGCAAGGTATTCTGCTGCTGTAAGTGCCATTCTAGGTGTAGATACACGCTCTACAGCTGGGTCATTTGCAAGGTTTACAAATACTACAGAACGGTCGATTGCACCAGTTGCTTTAAAATCACTTATAAAGAATTCAGCATCCTCAAAAGTTATACCAACTGCAGCAAATACAACGGCAAATTTAGAATCAGTTCCACGTACTTTTGCTTGTCTTGCAATCTGAACTGCAAGATTGGCATGTGGTAAACCAGACCCTGAGAATATAGGAAGTTTTTGCCCTCTAACTAGTGTATTAAGCCCATCTATAGCAGAGACACCAGTCTGTATAAATTCGGCTGGATAGTCACGTGCTGCTGGATTTATTGGAGCTCCATTTATATCAAGTCTTTTATCTGGTATAATTTCTGGACCGCCATCAATAGGTTTACCCATTCCACTAAAAACACGACCTAATATATCTGGTGAAACTCCAAAGTCAAGACTCTTTCCTAAAAAACGAACTTTACTTTCAGCAAGGTTTATACCTGTTGAACTTTCAAAAAGCTGAACAAGTGCAGTATCTCCATTTACCTCTAGAACTTTACAGCGACGAATCTCTCCATTTGAAAGCTCAATCTCTCCAAGTTCATCAAATTTTACACCTTCTACGCCGTTTATTAGCATAAGAGGACCGGCTACCTCTTGTATTGACTTATATTCCTTTATCATAGTTCTTCAGCCCCCCTCTTTTTAATAAGGTCTGCAAGCTCGTTGTCTATTTCATCTTCAATTGAATCGTAAGCAGCATCTATATTGTCTTCTTCTACATACTTAGCACGACCAATTTTTTCAAGAACTGAAAGCTTGATAATATCGTTTATAGTAACATTTTGCTTTATAGCATCTTGTGCTGACTTATAGAATTTTAATATAAGTCCCATCATTCTATATTGCTTATGAAGTGATGTATAAGTATCAACTTCATGGAAAGAGTTTTGATGAAGGAAGTCTTCTCTTATAGAACGAGTAACTTCTAATATCAATCTATCTCCATCTGAAAGTGAATCAACACCAACCAATTGAACTATTTCTTGAAGTTCAGATTCAACTTGCAAAAGTTTCATAGCTTGAGCTCTTTGAGCTGAGAAATTATCATTTACATTTTTATCTGCCCATACATCGACCTTTTCCTGATATAACGAATAACTAGTCAACCAGTTAATTGCTGGGAAATGACGCTTATATGCTAAAGATGCATCAAGACCCCAGAATACTTTTACTATACGAAGCGTTGCTTGGCTGACAGGTTCTGATGTATCACCACCAGGAGGAGAAACTGCACCAATTGCTGTAAGTGTCCCTTCTCTTCCATCCATACCTAGACAATTTACCTTCCCTGCTCTTTCATAGAATTGAGCAAGACGTGAACCTAAGTATGCAGGATAACCTTCTTCACCAGGCATCTCCTCTAGACGACCACTCATCTCTCTAAGAGCCTCAGCCCATCTTGATGTAGAATCTGCCATAAGTGCAACACTATATCCCATATCTCTAAAATATTCAGCTATTGTAATACCAGTGTATATAGAAGCTTCACGTGCAGCAACTGGCATATCTGATGTATTTGCTATAAGCACAGTTCTTTGCATAAGTGACTCGCCTGTTCTTGGGTCTTTTAATTCTGGGAATTCAAGAAGAACATCCGTCATTTCATTTCCACGCTCGCCACACCCTATATACACAACTATATCTGCATCTGCCCATTTAGCAAGCTGATGCTGTGTAACAGTTTTTCCACTTCCAAAAGGTCCCGGTATAGCTGCTACCCCACCTTTTGTAATTGGGAAAAATGTATCTATAACTCTTTGACCTGTAACAAGAAGTGAATCTGGTGTTTTCTTTTCTTTATATGGTCTTTCTTTTCTAACTGGCCATTTTTGCATCATAGTCACAGGTATATCATTACCTTTTTCATCTGTAATAACACAAACTGTATCTTCGACAGTAAATTCACCAGAATAGATTTCTTTTATAGTACCTTTAACTCCATAAGGAACCATAATTTTACATTCCACTACAGCTGTTTCTTGAACTCCACCAATTATATCTCCTGCTACAACTTTATCACCAACAGATTTTTTAGGTTTAAATTCCCACTTAATTGTTCTATCAAGTGAAGATACTTCAACACCTTTAGTTATATTAGTACCTGAAATCTCATACATTTTTTCAAGTGGACGTTGAATACCATCATAAATAGTTGAAATAAGACCTGGTCCAAGTTCAACACTCATAGGCATTCCAAGAGAAACTACTTCCTCCCCTGGACCTAGACCAGAAGTTTCCTCATAAACCTGTATAGAAGCTTTATCTCCATGCATTTCTATAATCTCGCCTATAAGATGTTTATCTGAAACTCTTACGACGTCAAACATATTCGCATCTCTCATGCCCTCCGCTACAACAAGCGGTCCTGACACCTTTACAATTGTGCCTGTTTTCATATTCTCTCACCTGCAATCATATACTTTATCAAAATTTAAATATTCCCTCCTATATTTTATCAATACATATCTTTAGCACTAATAAAATTTGAGATTGTCTTTTATTCAACTTTCATCTATTCTTTAAATAATATATCTGCACCTATGGCACGTTTACTAGATTCTCTTACTTCATTCATACCCAATCCCATACTTCCTCCAATACCTGGAATAACTATAATAGCAGGAAGTTGGTAGTCTTTGTATTTTGCTATTGATTCTTTTGCAAGCAATGATGCCTGTTCTGTAATATAAATTATCGCATATTCATCTTCAACCAACTTATGTATACTTTTTTTGATTTCGTCACTATCATAGGCTGGGAAGATATCTATTCCGAGAGCTAAAAATCCCATAATGCTATCTTTATCTCCAACTACTCCTACCTTATACATAAGCATCCCTTAGCCTTTCTTTTATAGTATCTGCGTCTATATTATTAAGCTTACTAGTCAAAATAATTCTAATTGTTTTTATTTCTGATTCTTTAGCATATAAATATGCAATTAGTGGCTCTAATGTAAGAGGTTTAAATTTTGCTTCCCTAACATATTCCATCAGATAGTCATCACAAAGTTTTTCAAAGACAGTAAAACCACTATCCATGCCATTTTTACAGACATCAGAGTAAGAAGTAGATTTAAAACATGATGCTGGAGTGTCTGAAGAAAAAGCTTCTAAGAATTTTTCCTTATCAAGTGAGCCACCTGAAACAAACACGTTCATAAATATATCAAAATCTTTCTTCATATTTTTGACTCTTATAAAACTCTTTAGATTTGTTAAATCACAAACTTTCATAACATAATCCATTACAAATTTGTTTTGACTTTCTTTAGCAGTTTCTTTCATACTAGAAAAAGTTGCTCTATCTAAAACAATATCAACCATCTGACCATTTTGTGTCTTGCTATAAACATCAAATGCCTCTAATATAGCTGATGCCATTATCTTAGGTAAATCACTAAAGCTACGATTTGCTAAAGATTCCCTAAGCTTAATAAGAGGAATTGTACCTCCATCAATTAAATATTTTTCACCATCTACACCAGAAATTTCTTCTTTAATCAGCACTTTTAAGTTATGATAGTCATTTTTATAAAGAAATACATCAACAAATTTTTCTTCAGGAGCTAGACCTTTAAGAATTTCATATGTCTTTGACAATTCTTGAGTCAAAATATTCTCAAAATTATGTATATTATTATTTGATGTATCAACATAACCTGCCTCAGCTATAATTCTTAAAGAGTCTTCAGGGCTTTTGGCTTCTGCCATTTGAATAAACATTTGTCTGTTAAGAAGCTGTTTTTCAAGCACTCTTATTCGTGCCACGGCATAGGGATAAGTTTTTTCTTCTGCCATTTTTTAACCCCTCCTTAATTAAACAAAATTTCTGCTGCAATTTGCTCAATATATTCATGTTCTACTGCAATTATGGCTTCAAATGAATAATTGTACTCAATGTCACCTTTTTTAACTATGAAACCTCCAGTAATATCTCTAGTCTCATTAGACACTTTAATACCTTTTTTTAATAATACATCTTTTAATGTTTTCTTGTCTTTTTTAGATAAGACTATCTCTGAATCATCTGTGCAATTTGATTTTTCAATCATATTTAGTATAATCTCTTCATATTCATTATCTTTAAGATTTAGAAGTTTATTTTTAGCTTCTAAAATTACTTCTTCTAAAAGCTCTTGCTTTTTTGATAATATTTGTTTTTTAGCCTCCATATAAGCTCCTGATATTTCCTTAGAAGCTGCTTTTTCTGCTTCTGCCTCTGCAAGCTTTGTATAGGAAGCCATTTCCTTTTCAGCTTTTTCATTAGCTGAATTTATTTTTGAATCTGCCTCACTTTTAGCTTTATCCAATATTTCTTGTGCTTCTTGTTTGGCATCAGCTATAATTCTGTCAATCATTTTTTGTTCATTACCCATAGGAGTGCTTCCTCCTTTTCATTTTTTTTACTTATGAATTATAATCTATAATTAACCAATTGCAATTCCATTGTAAGCTAAGAAAGAAACAAGTAGTCCTAAAAGAGCATATGTTTCAACTATTGCTGCAAATGTTATAGCTTTACCAAGTTCTTCAGGTCTTTTTGCAACTATTCCAACCCCTGCTGCTGCTGCTTTACCTTGTGCTATACCTGATACTAAACCAACTAAACCAATTGGAAGTCCTGCCATAAGAAGTTGTAAACCTTGAGCTGATGTTGGTATTGCATCTCCACCAATAATTCCTGCTTTTGATAAAATAAGGAAAGCTATGATAAATCCATACAGACCTTGTGTACCAGGAAGAAGTTGTAAAACTAGAAGTTGACCGAATTTACTAGGGTCTTCTGTTACAACACCTGCTGCTGCTTGACCTGCGATTGAAGTACCTTTAGCAGAACCCATACCTGCAAATAATGCTGCTATAGCAGCTCCTGATATTGCCAAAAATTGACCATTTCCTAATGCGTTTAAAAATTCCATATTTACATCTCCTTTTTATTAATGCTTGTATATTTTGTTTTATACTTAAACGGAACAAAAGGAACTCCTCCGCCTTCATAAAACTTGTTGAAAAATTCTACATACTGTAATCTACTTGTATGAACATATGCACCTAGTGCATTTATAAGAAGGTTTATTGTGTGTCCCACAACACCAATTACAACTGCAAATATTGGACCAGCTATAGCCCCTAAAAGATTGATAACCTGCCCTATAACTCCTGTTGTTAAACAAAGTGCCATAATTCTTGTATAAGATAATATATCAGCAAAATAGCTTGTTATACCATAAAGACTTGAAAACCCTTTAAAAAGCTTAACAGGAACACCTTTAAAACTTCTTCCTTGAGTAAGTACAAGACCTATAGCACCTATAATTGCTAAATATTTTCCTACTTCAGAAAATACACCTATATCACCTGCAACAAAAGGTATTATAAGTAGACATACACCTGTTATACATAAATACCAAAAACCTATGTCAAAAACTGCATCTATTACCTTTCCATCCCTTATTAATGTATATGCTTTTATTCCCAAACCTACATATATATGGATAATACCGAACAGTAACGACATTCCCATAAGTATCATAACATCCTCTAAAGGATTGATTAATGCTTTTATAGGAATTAAATCCCCCAAAATACCCCCGAATATAAGACCCCATATAGTAGTTGAAACTCCACACATGCCAATAAGTTTAATTAAATTTCCTTCACCTTTTTGCATCTTGGCTTTATATACAACAAATCCACATACTAGTGCAATTATTAGCCCATATGCAGCGTCACTTAGCATCATTCCAAAGAATACAATATAAAAGAAAGTCATAATTGTATTTGGGTCAATATCCTTTGTACTAGGACAACTATACATGTTCGTTACACTTTCAAAAGGTGTTACAAGCTTATTGTTTTCAAGTAAAATTGGGAAGCCTTCTTCTTTACTTCCTGCCTCTGTCTGAACACAACAATCAAACTTTTCTGTAATTTCTTTAATTAACTCATCTGCCCTTTTGCTTGGTAACCAACCGTTAAGACAGAATGTTGTTTTTGTTTTGACAAGTCTCTCTATAATCTTTTTCTGGTCTCTTTCTATAGTGTAAAA
This sequence comes from Clostridioides sp. ZZV15-6383, assembly GCF_020657735.1. Classification (NCBI taxonomy): domain Bacteria; kingdom Bacillati; phylum Bacillota; class Clostridia; order Peptostreptococcales; family Peptostreptococcaceae; genus Clostridioides; species Clostridioides sp. ZZV15-6383. Next base: position 46,897 of record NZ_JAGWCV010000007.1, read on the forward strand.
ATCATATAGATTCTCAAGCAGGTGTATATTATCTCCATGACTTTTAATTTCTTCTGTCTTGGTTTTAGAAACGTTTTCCTGTCTAATTATCATTTCATTATATTTCTTGATAGCTTGTGATGGTGTACCTTCTTCATTTGGTAATGAAACTACTGAAAAATTAAATTCTTTTAAAACCTCTAAAACATTATCAAAAGTTTCTTTCAAAGTAATTAAATAAACATAGTTCATTAACTTATCGGAATTTATAATCCCAAGAACACTTTCTGGTACTTCATCCTCTAATTTTACTCTTAAAGCATCAATATTTGCGCTTATAGGTACAGTTCCAAGTATAGTTTTTGTATACTTAGTTTCCATATTTTCAAGAGGAATGTCAAAGTTAATCCATGGCTCTAACATACTTTTATTGTTGTTAAGTAAGTTTATATTAGACCTTATTGTACCTATCTCCTTATGTAGATTGTTTAACTCTAAAGCTTCAGCATAAATTTGTTCTTCTTTTTCATTATCAATTTTGTTAAACTCTCTTTTTGGTGCAAACATGGATTTCTTTTGTTTCACTAGTGAAGAAACGATATTAATCGCTTGATTTACATGAGACCTCTTCTGCTCTAGCATTATAACTTCTGATTCTTCACTATCTTTTACAAGATAATTTTTTAATTCTTCCTCCTCAGTAAGAAAGGCACTATCATCAATCTGAACAAACCCACGGTTCATAAGTAGCTTTAAAATCTGGCTTTTTTGAACTTCTAAGCCAACAATAGATATTTTGTTCATATTAACTATTGCCATATTATCTCACTACCTTTCCAATAACCGCTTCAATCGCCTTACTCTTTCTTTCTTTAGCAGTTTTTTCAATTTTCAGACATTCACTTTTAGCATCAGCTAAGATTTTATCAACCTCTGCTTTACTGTCGGTGACTGCCTTCTCAATAAGAGTTTCTTCCATAAGCTTTGCTTGTTTTTTTACATCAGCAAATATGCTTTCACATTTGTTTACAGCATCAGCTCTGATAGACTCTGCATCAGTAACAGCTTTTACTTTGATACTGTCTGCTGTCTGCTCTGCCTCAACAATGCTTTTTATTATTTCAAAAGCCATCCAAATCACCTCTCTTACCTTTTTACTATGTATATAACCAATTAGATTTTTTTATTCTAATTAGATTACTACCCCATTGTTAAAGTATAAACAGCATTTTTATATAATAATTAATATTTTTCAACGTTTATTTTTTAATAAAACATATTTTAGAATAGTACTTACTTAGATTTACATCCTTTTTTGACTTACTTTTAGACTATGACATGAGTATGATTTTTAAATACCATTATTTTCAATAATTATAATTTAAAGCGATAGGGTTTGTCAATAGCGTTATTTTGTCTTAAAATTAACGTCTTATCGACATTTAAAATTTTTATTTAAATTTTTTTCTAGTTATAATTTTAATTATTATTTTTCAACACTCAAATCATTGAAATTTATTGTCTTTTTTGAATTTTTAGAAATATCTCACACTATTTCATCCAACTTTTATAAATCATTACTCTATATCGATTTTTGTCATCTTATTTTTAACCTAATTTTTTATATTTAGTTAGAAATAAATTAATATTTTCTAAGATTGATAAAATTTACACTTATCTCTAATATTTTTATTTTAATATCAATTCATTAATCTTAAATAGATAATATCATCAGTTACTCTAATACATTCTACAACATTATAAAAAAATCCTCGTACCAATCACTCCAATCTTCAATAGGATATGCTGCTCCTCCGTTTACACTTTTCAATAGATTTGAGGTATATTCTTCCCCTATAGAAAAAAGCTCCCCTACTGTTATATCATAACTTCTAGAGGTAACAACCTTACAAAATGAATCCATAACATCACGTTGTTCTCTTGTTTTTATAAGTTCGTTTCTAAATTTATCATCTTTCTTAGCTTCCTCTAAAATCTTAATCAGCTTTTCATTCATTATAATTTCTCCTTTTAAATAATCTATATATAAAAAGGAAGTCATCTTAAATAAACTAAGATGACTTCACTTAACAGTACATTTACTAATATAAAATAACTGGTGCCCCTGGTTCTATATTTTCATATATCTTCTTTGCTTTAGAGAAAGGTGTATTTACACATCCATGTGAACCTGAAGACCTATATATACCTCCACCAAAAGAATTTCTCCAAGTAGCATCATGAATTCCTATATTTCCATTAAACGGAAGCCAATAACTTACAGGTGAGCTGTAACCTTGACCAGTTAATGAAACATTTCTAGCTTTATAATTAAGAGGGTATACACCTGATGGTGTAGCAAATCCTCTAGCTAAATCACCTGTTACAACGTCTGTTGATACAAGCATTTCTCCATTTTTAAAGAACCACATATGTTGGTCAGAAAGACTAATCTCTACATATGTATTACCAATATCATCTTTATTACGAGACACAGCTTTTTGTATATAGATAGGTTCTCTTGTAACATTTTTTCCAGCTTTTACAACATCAACTAATGCTTCAGCTTCTTTCTTTTTATCTATCAACCATCCATAAATACCACCTGAAATAGTAATCTCTCTACCAGTTGCAGTTTTAAATGGTCTTGAATCTCCAAAAGTACTATATTTTTTACTTAAGCCTCTCGTATATTCTACCATAGCATCATTATCGAAAGTTATGTCATAATTCTTTTCTGAGTCTACTTTTAACCATTTATTAATCTCAGAACCATCTAAAGTTTCCTTACGGTCACTAAAATCATATGTAACAACTACACCGACATACTTATCCAGTGTCTTAATAGCTTTTTTTAACTTTTCTGAGTCCTTTGTATTGTTTGGTGCTTCATATATTTTACTTTCATCTAAAGAAATGGAAGTGTTACCAGAGTTAATTGATTTTTGTACTAACTTATAAAAATCATCTTTTTTCACTTTGCTTCCAAGTACCTCTGGTACTATGACATAAGCGTTCTTAGCATTATCATACTTAGGATAAGCACTCTTAGGTTCTACAACATTTTTACTGTCAAAGCAAGATAGAGCATTAAATCTTTTTTCTAGTAAATCTTTATCATATGAAAGAGTTACCATATTGTTATACTCTTTAGATTTAAATATCCCACCAATCCATCCAAAAGCACTCTGGGTATCTTTTATCTTTTGAACTTTACCATCTGGCGTAAACTTTAAATTTATATCTTTTGCTTTTATTTGTTCTTTCTTATTGTTTCTTTCCTCTAAATTTAAAGTATAAGAATTGGTACTAGATGTTAACAAATCATTTACTTGTTCAACTGTTTTTCCTGAGACTTTTACTCCATTAATAGTCGTTCCAAGGTAAAAATGACTTCTAAAAAAGATTGCCATTCCTACATAAGCTACAACCAAAACACCTACTACTATAGCTATCTTAACTTTTAGATTTTTTTGTGCATTTTCTTGTTTTACCTCTTTTTCATCAATCATAATTAAATCCTTCCTTACATTGTAATTACCTATGTACTTGTTTGGTTTTAAACAAAACCATAGTTGTCTTATTTTATATACCCAAATTATTGTATTATTATTTATATTTTTAAATATAGAGTTATTTCCATGATACCATTTTATCTTTCAGACAAAATGATTATTATAAATCACTCCTTTTAAAATCCCTTAAACCCAATCTCTGCTATATTAATATATTACCATACTTTTAATACTCATGGGGGTATCTATATATTTTTGTAATATTAAATTATTTTTTTTAAAAAAGAAACTTATCCTTTGTTAATTTCTTTATCTTAACTTATTTTTTTAACATTGAATTTCAGCTTAACATAACGTTGTTATATACATTCTTCATCTATCTATCATACTTAAACAACTCCCATACACTAAATTTTTATTAAAGTTTTTATCATCTATACATTATAGTACTATTTTTTATTAATAACATGTTTATCGGCAAAATAATTTATTTTTAATATAATTTTTATAAAATACAATTATTTTTACTTTATACATAGACAATATATAACCAAAATTTAAAAACACTAATTATCTAGCAGTAATTTATTAAACTAAAGCCTCCATAATAGTGTTTTATATAAAAGTTAAATTTTATTTTTGAAGTAAATTTACAAAATTTTTAGCTGGCATTGGTCTTGCAAAATAAAATCCTTGAACTAAATCACATCCAAATTGCTTCATTAACTCAGCTTGCTCTTTATTCTCAACACCTTCTATAATTACAATTAAATCTAATGATTTTGCTAGAGATACTATTGATTTTGCTATATTACGGCTTCTCTCATCATTTTCAATACCATCAAGAAATGACTTATCTAGTTTCAATATGTCAATTGGCATATCTCTCAAACAACTAATAGAAGAATATCCTGTACCAAAATCATCCATAGAAATAGAAAAACCATACTTTCTTAACTCATTTAAAACATTCTTTAAAATATTTAGCTCATTCATAGCCACAGTTTCTGTTATCTCTAGCTCAATTAAATCTGAATTTATATTATACATTTTTATAGTGTTATTGATAAACTTTACAATATCTGGTTGGTACAACTCAACTCTAGATAAATTTACTGAAACTGGAACTATCTTTTTACCTTGCTTTTTCCACTCAGATAAATCAATACAGACTCTTTCAAATACAAATCTTCCAATTTTTAAAATCAACTGACTTTTCTCCGCTATTGGGATAAATACTGCTGGGCTTATAAATTTATGTGTTGGATGATTCCATCTTATTAGTGCCTCACTGCCTACCATTTCACCATTTACAAGCGAAAATTTAGGTTGATAGTACACTTCAAACTGATTTTTTACCAGTGCTGTTTTTATATCATCTAAAATCATCGACTCTTCACTAAGCTTATTCCTAACATCCTCATTATAAATAGCATAATTTATATTTTTACCTTTAGCAACAGACCTAGCCATATTTGCTTTATTTACAGCCTTTTGAATATCTACTTCACCTTCTTCAACAAAGTAAATACCCACACACAAAGAAATTTCAAAGACTATATTCAAATTACTTTCAATATTATCTCGTATACTATCAAGTTTTCTTATAATTTTATTTCTTCCATTTTCATAATCACAGAAGATTGCAAAATAATCACTTGAAAGTCGTGCATATACTTCACCCTCTGTTAATTCTTTTTTTAAAGCTTTTGCTATTGTAATTAATAAATTGTCACCAAATTCATATCCAAAGGTATCATTAATCATCTTAAAATTATCAATATCAAAATATACTATAATGTAATTTAAAGATGCTCTATTTAAAAGATATTTACTACACTCTCTATAAAATTTATTTTGATTTCCTATATGGGTAACCTTATCTTCATAAGCCAAACTTAATATTTCTTTTTCATTGGATTTTTTTATGTACATTATATAGAAAATAATTGCAATAAATATCAATATAATCAATAACACTGCATATATAGCTCTCTTGATAATTTGTTCTGAATTACTAAATATAACATCTTCTGGAATTGAAAAAATCAAATTCCAATCCTTTATATAATTATTTTCACTCTTCCCATTATCCATAGTAGCATACCCTAGATATCTTCTTTCACCCGACATATTTAATATGGTTGCACCTGTTTTATTTTCTTGTAATTCTTTTTTTAATTTATTTACTTCTTGGATATCATTATCCTGTTTTAACAGTCCATAAATATTTTTTGATAATCTATCCTCTTGAGGATGAAGTATAACTGTACCATTATTTTTTATAACATAAGATATGCTATTATTTTCATAAAAAGATACATTTATAAGTTTCATTATAGTATTGATATTATAAGTACAATATAAAACTCCAACTACTTTATCGTTATTTGATATTGGTACTGAAATAGTAATCTTTTTTATAGATTTATTTACCTCATCAACATATGGGCTTGAAACATATTTTTTACCTTTAATTGAATTTTTGAAAAATTCTTTATCCTTCACTGAAAACCTATCACCTTTAGTATTTTCTGCATTACCATTTATGTCAACTATTGCCATAGTATAAAATTTTTGATTTCCAATCTCATCCAAAAGATTTTTTATTTTTTCTTCGTTAGATATATTTGGATTTGAAGTATAGTATCTAGAAAAAATATTTAAAACATCTAAATCTTTTTCAATTTGTCTTTGTGCTAATTGAGAACCTTGTACTGCAACTTCTTTTATATGTACTTTTGCCTCTGATATAAGAAGATTTCTTGTATCTTCTATATAAATATACCCCATTGTTAAAAATAATGATGTTAAAAAAATAATTATAATTAATGTAAAACCTTTATTTCTTTTTGTCATTCGACCCCTCCCCCAATATTACACATAAATCCAATCTAATCATCATAAAAATATTCTTTAGTTATTATAATAACACTATTTAATTGAATTTTAAATTAAAGAATAAAAACTGTTCATTTTTCCAAATAAAAAAATCTCTTACACAATAAAATTTTATTTTATGTATAAGAGATTTTATTTTATCTATTTTATAGTAACTTTATTTTCCATAATATGAATTTAAATACATATCTTTTATTTCATTCATAAGAGGGTACCTTGGATTTGCTCCTGTACACTGGTCATCAAATGCTTGAATTACCATTTCATCTATTGAATCTATAAACTTAGATTCTTCAACACCAAATTCTTTTATAGTTTTAGGAATACCAACTTTATGTTTTAAATCTTCAATAGCTACCAGCAAGCTTTGGAATTTCTCTTTATCAGAATCTCCTTTTAACCCTAAGAATGAAGCTATTTCAGCATATCTCTTTAATGCTTCTGGATATTTATATTGAGAGAATGCTCCCATTTTCTTTGGTGCATCTGAAGAATTAAATTTCATAACTTCTGTTATTAAAAGAGCATTTGCAACACCATGTGGTACATGATGGAAGGCACCTAACTTATGAGCCATAGAGTGACAAACACCTAAAAACGCATTTGCAAAAGCCATCCCTGCCATTGTAGAAGCATTTGCCATTTTTTCTCTAGCTTCTGGGTCTTTTGCTCCATTGTCATATGCACGTGGAAGATATTCAAATATACTCTTAATAGCTTGTAAAGCTAGACCATTTGTATAATCAGTTGCAAGCATAGATACATACGCTTCTAATGCATGAGTTAAAGCATCTATACCAGAAGCAGAAGTTAAGCTTTTTGGCATATTCATCATCATGTCAGAATCAATTATAGCCATATTTGGCATTAGTTCATAATCAGCTAATGGATATTTTACACCTGTATCTTGGTCAGTTATAACAGCAAATGGTGTTACTTCTGAACCAGTACCTGCTGATGTTGGTATTGCTACGAAATTAGCTTTTTCACCCATTTTAGGGAATGTATATACTCTTTTTCTTATATCCATAAATCTCATAGCTAGGTCTTGGAAATCTACATCTGGATGCTCATACAATGTCCACATTATTTTTCCTGCATCCATTGCACTTCCTCCACCTATAGATATTATTACATCTGGATTAAATTCTCTCATAGCTTTAGCACCTATCTTAGCACATTCCAAAGTTGGGTCTGGTTCTACTTCAAAGAATGTAGTATGCTTAATATTCATTTCATCTAATAAGTCAGTAACTGCTTTAGTATATCCATTATTGTAAAGGAATGTATCTGTCACAATAAAAGCTCTCTTTTTATTCATTACATCTTTAAGTTCTTTTAATGCCACTCCTAAACAACCCTTTTTGAAATAAACTTTTTCTGGTGCTCTAAACCAAAGCATATTTTCTCTCCTCTCAGCTACTGTCTTAATATTAAGTAAATGCTTAACTCCTACATTTTCAGATACTGAATTGCCACCCCAAGACCCACATCCTAAGGTAAGAGAAGGAGCTAGTTTAAAATTATATAAATCACCTATACCGCCTTGAGAAGAAGGAGTATTAATTAAAATTCTACAAGTTTTCATGGCTGAAGTAAACTTTTCAAGTTTTTCTCTTTGATTTACATCATCAATATATAATGAAGATGTGTGACCAAATCCTCCATCTTCTACTAATTTTTCTGCTTTTCTAACTGCATCATCAAAGTCACTTGCTTTGTACATTGCAAGTACTGGTGAAAGTTTCTCATGAGCAAAAGCCTCTTCTATTTCAACTGACTCTACTTCACCTATTAAAACTTTAGTATCAACTGGAACTTCAAAACCTGCAAGTTTTGCTATTTTAGAAGCTGTTTGTCCAACTATTTTAGAATTCAATCCTCCATTTACTAAAATTATATTTCTTATTTTTTCTGTTTCATCTTTATCTAATAAATAAGCACCACGCTCTTTAAATTCTTTTTTAACTTCATTATATATATTTTCTAATACTATAACTGATTGTTCAGAGGCACATATCATACCATTATCAAAAGTCTTAGATACAAGAATTGAGTTTACAGCAGTTTTTATATCTGCACTATCATCAATTATTGCTGGCGTATTACCTGCACCAACTCCAATAGCTGGTTTTCCAGATGAATACGCTGATTTAACCATCCCAGGACCTCCTGTAGCAAGAGTTAAATCCACTTCTTTCATAACAGTTGTAGTTAATTCTAAAGATGGCTCATCTATCCATCCTATTATACCTTCAGGAGCTCCAGCTAAAATAGCAGCCTCAAGAACCACTTTTGCAGCCTCTATAGTCGAGTTTTTTGCTCTTGGATGTGGAGAGAAAATTATTCCATTTCTAGTTTTTAAAGCTAAAAGTGCTTTAAATATAGCAGTAGAAGTTGGATTAGTTGTAGGTACAACTGCTGCAATAACACCTATTGGCTCAGCAATTTTAGTCATACCAAATGCTTCGTCTCTCTCTATAACACCACAAGTTTTAGTTTCTTTATATGCATTATATATATACTCTGAGGCATAATGATTCTTTATAACCTTATCTTCAGCAATTCCCATACCAGTTTCTTTTTGTGCCATTATAGCTAGAGGAACTCTCTGCTTATTAGCTGCTAAAGATGCTGCTAAAAAAATCTTATCTACTTGCTCTTGAGTATATGTGGCAAATATTTTTTGAGCTTCTCTAATTTTTGCTAATTTTTTAACTAAACTTTCAACATTATTTACCACTTCTGAACTAACTGTCATAACTCCATCTCCTCTTTTATTTTCTATTATTATTTGTTCTTTATGAGCCATTTTAACAACCTCCTGAGATAGTTTTTTTATTTATATGTTAATTTATTAACATTATAGCATCTGTTTTTTCTATTTTCAAGTTATTTTTTTAACATTTTATTTTTTATCTAGTATAACACCATCTACAGTATTAATATCTAGCTTTATAAATACTTAGTTTAACTATACATTACTTTATTTTTTATATAAATTACTGATAAAATCGTCTAAAAACTTAAGGATAACGTTATTATTTTAACATTTGTATTTTTGTATTTTTTACAAATAAAATTTTATAAGAATGCTTTTTAATGTAGTACTATCTCAAGTTGAAAAATAAAAAGATTCTAAAATGAAAATAATAACTTGATTGCTAAGTTAAAGTAAATATAGTTAAATATACAAACAGTTATAATATGTAGTATAATTAAAAAAATATATTCACAATTTTTACATACTGCTAAATAAAATATATTTAATACGATATAGATAAATTTGAAGTTTATAAGGAAGGAGGATAAGTATGAAAAAATTAAAAATAATTAGCATTTTTTCTTTAATTATAAGTGTAATTTTAATTATTGGAGGTATTGGAGTAGTAACTTATTATGTAGATAATTTGTTTATTAGAGGACTATCAGTATTTATTTTAATTATGTCTTCTTCTTTTGTATCAACGACAATGACAAAGGGGCTTATCTCTATTTTGAGACAGCCTCTTTGTAATATTACATGTTATACATAATATTGTAGCACTAACCTATTGATGCGGACTTTTTATAACAGGCTGTAACTGTTTATTCTCTAGAGCAAGCTCTATAGTTGGAATTATTAGCTCAGTGTGTGCAATCATAGAATTAGGTTTTGCCTTACAATTATCTTGACCAAAAGGTACAAAATATATATTTTTAGAATTAAGAAGAATACCAATATTTTTGAAATTAAAACTTAAAGCATCATTCGTTGATATTGATATTACCAGCGGTTTATCATTACGAAGATGACCTTTTGCTGCCATTAATACTGGTGAATCTGTAATCCCATTTGCTAATTTTGCAGCAGTATTTCCAGTACAAGGAGCTATTATTATAATATCAGCAATTCCTTTAGGTCCAAATGGCTCTGCCTCTTCAATCGTAACTATAGGTTTATTTCCTGTAACTTCATATGCTTTTTTCATAAACTCTTCAGAATTTCCAAATCTACAATCGATATTTTGTGATACATCTGAAAATATAGTGTGTACATTTGCTCCTTCTTTAACCAAATTCTCTAACTCTATAAATATTTTATCATAAGTACAAAACGAACCAGTAAATCCTACTCCAATTGTAAGTCCTTCAAGTCTCATTTCTAATCCCTTCTTTCATTTATAATATTTTCTATAGCGTTAACAAGAATTTCACCAGATGTTTTTGGTGAGTATTTACCAGGAAGCCCAAGGCAAAGAGTCGCATTAATACCTGCTTCTTTCGTAACAGAATAATCTACTCCTCCAGGAGAAGAAGCTATATCAATAATAGTTACTTCTTGTGATACTTTTTCTAGTCTTTCTTTTGTTAAAATACACTCTGGTATAGTGTTAAAAATATAATCAAACTGTAAAAGCTTTTCATCAAGTTGATTCAAAGGAATACTGGAATACCCAAATGCATTAGCCGTACTTCTTGCATCATTATTTCTTGCACCAACACATACATTTGCATCTAAAGCATATAATTTTTTTGCAAGTATTTGTGCACATCTTCCATAACCTAATACTAAACAGTTACTTTGATGTATATTTATTATACTTCTTTTAATAGCTTCTGCTATAGCCCCTTCAGCTGTAGCAACTGCATTTAAAATAGCAACATCATTCATTTTCATAAAATCATAAATCTGAATAGAGTGTTGCTCACAAAATTTACAAACTTTAGTTGGTATGTTACCTCCAAATAATATTTGATTAGGAGATAAATTAATTAGCAAGTTATCAATAGTAGCATCAAGACAACCATCAGTATTTTCAATGTTAACTTGATTTTTTGTAAATGGAATTGGACATAAAATAATGGAACTTTTGGATAGTGCTTCAGCCAGTGAAGTTGATTTTCCAACGATTCCATTTATAATTTCATTTGATATTCCATAAGTGATTACAGAATACCCTTTATTAACTAGTTTTTTTACCATGTATACTTGTCGCAGGTCTCCCCCAATAACAGTTATATCGTATTGATTTGACATATTGTAAGCCTCCTTTACTATATACAATATGTTTTTATCAATACATTGGTTCACTAAAATTACTAAATATTATACTTATAATATTTTTAATAAGGCTAATCTATCTATCTTTTCAGAAGAGGTATATGGAAATGAATTTAAAAAAATAATTCTCCTTGGAATTTCATTTTTCATTAGATTATTTCTCATTTTAATCAATAAATCTTTCCTTGTAATTTTATCTATAGTTGTCACAAATAATACAATTTGCTTTCCTCTTATAGAGTCTGAATATGGAAGTACAACTGCATCTTCAATTTGAGGAATTTTTTTGACTTCATTTTCAATCTTAGTAGAACTAACTTTAAATCCTCCAATATTTACAATATCATCATTTCTTCCTTCAAATATTAAATATCCATCATCATCAAAATATCCAACATCATTGACAGAATAAGGCTTGGTTGAATTATATACTGCATATTCTGTATTTACAAAAATTTTTCCTTCTCTAATATATACATCTATTCCTGGAAATGCTCTACCTACACTTAGAGGTTTTTCAATTAGTTCTTCATAGCATAAATATGTAATATAATTTAATTCACTCGCTCCATAGTATAAAATAATTTCAGACTCTGGCATATATTTTTTTAAATTTTTTGCAGTATCTTCAAATAATAATTGAGAACCTGTGAAAATACTTACAATTTTGTGTATTGGTTCTTTTAAGTGTTTGACCAAAAGTTGAAGCTTTGTAGGTATAAGATATATGTTGCTTATATTATATTGTTTTATTGTCTTTATCCATGACTTACAATTCAGACCTGAACTTATTACAACACTACCACCTTCATATAATACAGACATTATAGAATTTAGATTTCCTGTAAAGCTAAGTGTTCCATTAATAAACAAGATTGATTCATCAGAAATATTAAAAATACCATTTTGTATAGGAAAAAATCCAGCCCAACTCTCATACATTCTATACAATACTTTTGGAACACTTGTAGAGCCTGAAGACAAAGCTCCCATACAAATGCTTTTATCTAAATAGTTCATAGGATTCTTATATTGATACATATGTATATTGAATTTAGGATTAAGCACAGAAAAATTAACTTCGTTTAATCCTTCATCATCATTATTACCAAATAAATCAATAGTGTCCATAGACTCATCAGATATAATGATTGAAATATGGTTTTTTAATAAAATATCATTCAATACTTTTTTAGAAAGATTATAATGACAAATAATAGGAATATTCTTTGAATAATTAATAGCAAAAAAACTTAATAACTGAAACATTATATTTTTAGAATATATTAAAATAGGGATATTTTCACCTATCGAAATTTTTTTTCCTAATTCCTCACTATCACTTAATACATTCTCATAAGTATACTTTTCTCCATCTATAATCAAAAAATCTTTATTTTTATGGATATTTTTTTTTATTTTTAGAAGTTCATAGTAGTTCATAATCTACACCCTTTCAATCAATAAAGCTGAACCTAGACCACCAGCTGCAGCTATAGAGCAAATTCCATATCTACCCTTAATCTTTTCTAGTGCTTTTAAAAGATGTAATGCAATAATTGCACCTGAAGCACCATATGGATGACCATACGCTAAAGCTCCACCAAATATATTATATCTATTGATTAATTCTGGATACTTTCTTTGAAATAGCACATCTATAACTGCAAATGCCTCATTAAATTCAACTGCAGATATATCCAAATAGTTAAGTTTTTCTATCTCTAAAATTTTATCCATTGCTTTTATCGCTGATGTTGGACTTAAATTGGCATCTGTTCCTATTGTACATGTATTAATAATTTTTGCTTTAGGGTTCTTTTTTACACGTTCTAGATATTTTTTAGAACATAGTATAATAAATGAAGCTCCATCATTAATAAGACATGAATTTGCTGCATTTATAATAGTTCCTTTTCCTAAAATCGGTGGTATTCTATCTAATAACCTTTGACTCATCTTATCACGTATACCTTCATCATAAGTACTATTATCTACAGGATATATAATATCTTCAAGTATTTTCTCATCTCTTGCCTCTTTTGCTCTTTTATGACTTTCTTTTACCCAAAAATCCAATTCTGTTTTCTCAATTTGATATAACTTTGCTACTCTTTCCGCTCCTTCTAACATACTATTTTTGCTATTATCATCAGGTGAAAATTGAGCAACTGTATAATTTGGATTATTTATATCATATCTTTTATCATTTTTATGATATGTGCACATTGGTTGTAAAGAACTACTTTCAAAACCTCCTGCAATAATTAAATCACACTGACCAGATTTAATCTTTGAAAATGCTATGTCTATACTTATCATAGCAGAAGCACACTGCATATCCACAGTAAAAGCAGGTACTTCATTTGACACTCCTGCTGTTAAAGCCATTAATCTAGCTATATTGCCTCCTGTACCAACTGCATTTCCACATATAATCTCATCAATTCTACCAATTTCATACTTTTCAATAAGATGTTTTAACACACTTGCTCCTAGTGATTCGGGTTGAACAAATTGAAAAATCCCATTTTTTAGACCTATATGACTTCTCAATCCTCCTAATATAAAAACCTCATCCATATATTACACCATTCCTTTATCATAGATTTCTTCTTAGTACATTATTCAGTTTAGTACCTAAAAAAGATGCAATAACTGATTTTATTGTATCTCCAATTAAAAATGGTACTACTGCTGCGAAAAGTGCTGCTTCTACTGTCATTTGATTAAAATAGCACATAAATACTGTTCCCATAAAATATATAATAGGCATACCAACAAAAATTGTTATTAGTATGTATCTTTTAATATCATTATTTCGTCCTTTTAATAAACTAATAATTAGTGCTGCAAACAAAAATCCAAAATAAAAACCTCCTGTTGGGCTTAATAGTTTCCCAATACCAGATGTTCCTCCACCAAATACGGGTATTCCAATTAAACCTATCATTATATATACACCAACTGTACTAAATGCTTGTCTCGGCGTTAAAATCAAAGCTATCAAATTTATCATTATTGTTTGTGCTGTTACTCCTGCTGGAGTAAATGGCAATGGTATATATATGTAAGATGATATACATAATAATGCTACACATATTGACATTTTAGTTAAATCTTGAATATTTACTTTAGTATTTTCCATTTTTATAATTCCCTTCATATGTCTTATTCAATTTAATTTATATGTACATATATAAAATTTCTATTAAAGCTTTGTTTTAGTATAAAATAAAGAAATTTTTTTGTCAACTACTCTCTATATATAGGTTTACATTTAATTCGTAAATAAATTTTATATTAATACTTTATATTTTAATGGTTATTTATAAAACTTTGTTTAAAAACAAGTTTATTTAGTCTATACTTGTAAATTATAATATGATATATTTTTATATGAGATTTTATTTCATATAAAAAACAATAAGGAAGTGATGATATGAAAGTTAATGAAAATAATTTATATAATATAGATGAAGAGTTGGATGAACTTAGTAGGAAAGTTTATTTAGATTCACCAGATTTTTGGATAAGCATTTCTGACAAAATAATAGATAAAGTATTTGATGAAATGTTATTATTTTTTGCAGTTAAATATAACTATTTCCATATATTATCCTTTGCTATTGAAAACAATTGTATAGATTTAAACATGCCATCCAAAAATAAAGAATACCCTAATATAATGAGTCATTTTTTAGATACAGCAAAACAGAATGAAGATAAAAAAATTTATAATTATCTTCTAAGCTTAAATAAAGATAACACTCTAGATGAAAGCTCGACTTTAGATAACTTGAATTGCAATACTAGTGGTGATACTTTTGAAAAAAAAGAGGTATATATTCCAAAGTACTTGTGTCCAAGCTGTAATTCTAATATTTTTGATACAGGTTATAAAGTATCAAATGATATAACATATAAATTTTCTTCTCAAAAAGCTGAACTTATTGAAATATCTAGTGAAGTTTCTTCTATCAGATGTTGCAATTGTGACAAATTTTTAGAAGATATTACACCTGACAAATTATATAACCTATGTAAAATTCAAAACTGTAATAATTGTGGTTTTAATTTAACTAAAGTAGGAATTATTGCAAAGAAAAAAATGGACTTTGATGAGAATACTGAAGAATTTAAAGATGTCTCAACATCTTACTGTTGTGGAAATTGTGACTCTGAAATAAACTCATCTCAAAAAGAACATTTTAAGATTTAAATATTTATAAGCCCAGATAATAAGATTATGTTATCAGATACTATATAAATTTTTAAAATATGTAAAAATAAATACTCTTATAATAATTAAAATTGCTATGAAACTAGTTCTTACTAAACTAATTTCATAGCAATTTTCTATAATCTAATAATTATCAAATTTTAACAAACTTTTATAAATATTTTTTATTTTCTTATAATACCAACCATCACTCTTAAATCAACTGTTATATCGGATATATCTAATTCTAACAACCTTAGAAACTCTTCTTCATCCAATGATGATGTCAAAGGTGTCATTTTAACTAAATTTCTCAAGTTTAATTTACTAATATTGGTCTTATAATTAATTCTATTATCATAAATCAAATCAAGATGCTTCTTAAATACATCTACAATGTTTTTATTATCATAATCACTATTTTTTATATTTTTCTGTATACTTGTCCTTATTTCTTTTAAATAATTTGACTCTGGAACAATCTTTATTACCATTCCATAATTATTTAAAACTCTTGCAAATTCCTTATAGTTCGCAGGAGAAAATATATTTAATATTATATAGAACCTATTATCTTTAAATGGTAAATTTGCTAAATCTGAAATGCACCATATAATCTTATTTTCCCCTCTTGTAGCAATAGAAATTCCTTCTCTAGCTATATCAATTCCAATTAACTTACATTTATTACAAATATCTTTATCTTCATATAATTTATTTAAGAAATATCCTTCACCACATCCTGCATCTAAGATATAGTTACTATACTTATTTAAAGTGTAATTTTTAATTATAGATTTTATTTCTTCTATTAAATTATCATACACTTTAGAATTATATATTTCATGTCTTGACTCAAATAGTCCTTTATCGTAAATAGTTTTTGTATTACTATTTACTAAATTAATATATCCTTTTTTAGATATGTCAAAACAATGTTTATTCACACATTTGACACTATTTTTATCAAATATAACCATATTCTCTTTACAAAGGGGACATTTAAATACATCTATATTTTCGCTAAGTAGAAGTCTAGCTGTTTCTATCTTTTTTAACTTTTCAGTATTTTTTTTATTTACATTACTTATATTCTGTTTCATTTCCATAATCTCCTTAAATTTACTATTTAACTTAAATAGCACGAAATTATGGCTACTTGTATAAGATAACTTCTTCTAGAATATATAAAATGCGTTATAAATTGTTGTAAAATAGCCACAATTTGTGCGCTATCTTCTTATTCTAATATAGTACATAAATGCTCTTTTATTCATAATTCTTTCCTCCTATCATTACACTTTTTCAATATTTTAAGCACATTGAGTTTATAATTTTAAAAATTATTTTATAAAAATACTCACACTCAAATGACAAATACTTAATTATCTTTTTAATAGAATATACTCATGTTATTTACTATATTCCATTATGTATTCTTTAAATCCGGAGTCTTCATTTACTTGTACTTGCTCTTTTAATATATTAAAACCTTTTTTATTGTAAAATATAACTGCTTTTTTATTATCTTTGTACACTGCTAAGCTTAGCTTTTTATATTTTTTAGTTACATAATCTAAAAGTTTACCTCCTATACCTAGATTTTGGTATTTGGGGTTTATAAATAAAGCTCCTATAAAGCTTTTATCTATTATACTTATAAATCCTTTTATTTCATCTTCATCATCATATACAAATGTATCTGATATAGGTATATATTCGTTTTTGACAGTATTATAGTTATTTTTCCAGTATTCTTTACTTATAAAGTCATGTGCTTTTATTGTGCTTTCTTCCCATATTTCCATGATTTTATTTATGTCTTTGTTGTTTGATTTCCTTATCATAAATTTTGTTTCACCTCATTTTTGTGTTGATTTTTATCATATTTATAGGTAAGTGTATTTTCTTTAGGTATGATTTGGTTAATATAAAACCTAAGGTTAATATTGATAATGTAAGAGAAGTTATATTATTTACATACCACTTAGTTAATATAAAACACTTCTGCTAATTCCGGTATAGTTGCTGGTGCTACTGCCTTTACATACCACTTAGTTAATATAAAACTCTATACCAAACACATATAAAAAACCATTTATACTGTCTTTACATACCACTTAGTTAATATAAAACTTTTACTAGGTTCTATTAATGGTATTAAATCTGTTAGCTTTACATACCACTTAGTTAATATAAAACCCCAAAGTTGTTTAAATAAGTCTGCTCCTCGAAGAGCTTTACATACCACTTAGTTAATATAAAGCACATTTCCAATTAATGAAAATATTATTGTATTTGTTCTTTACATACCACTTAGTTAATATAAAACACTTTTGGATATTACTTTTTATATGTTGCCTTCTAAACTTTACATACCACTTAGTTAATATAAAACAATTTAATCCTCGTATGTGGAATGATAAACATCGCACTTTACATACCACTTAGTTAATATAAAACAAATGTGTTGATGCTATAATAAATTTATGTGAGTATCTTTACATACCACTTAGTTAATATAAAACTGAAAGAACCTTATAATACTAAAAATAAACATGAATACTTTACATACCACTTAGTTAATATAAAACCAGATAATAAAGAAAAAAATGGTTTTGTAGTAGAGTTCTTTACATACCACTTAGTTAATATAAAACTCATAAATTGAAAGTACAGTATAAACAAAGCGAACAACTTTACATACCACTTAGTTAATATAAAACGTGGTGTTTATTTACCAACAAGCAATGAAAATTTTGCTTTACATACCACTTAGTTAATATAAAACTTATGATATAATAATGACATCATTTAGACTTTAAAACTTTACATACCACTTAGTTAATATAAAACCTCCATCTTCTGTATCATATGCACTTATCCCTTTAAGCTTTACATACCACTTAGTTAATATAAAACATATTTCTCTTTCAGAATAAGAAAATCTTATATCTGACTTTACATACCACTTAGTTAATATAAAACATTTATAATAGGTGCTCCATCTACAAACAAACCTAATATCTTTACATACCACTTAGTTAATATAAAACGGTTTTGAGAAAGTAAAACCCTTGGAAACTAAAATACCTTTACATACCACTTAGTTAATATAAAACAAACTGTTCTTTCAGATATATCATTGTAGACATTCAACTTTACATACCACTTAGTTAATATAAAACAATACTCCTCGTATTTTAGTTCAAATTCGTAGTTTTCTTTACATACCACTTAGTTAATATAAAACCCAGAAGATAAGAAAATAAAACAAACTCGTCCAGCCTTTACATACCACTTAGTTAATATAAAACACCCATTTCCTTAACTCTAACAGTGTCATATAATTTCTTTACATACCACTTAGTTAATATAAAACCCAGATTCCAAACCAGATAAAATAAATAGTTCTCCAGCTTTACATACCACTTAGTTAATATAAAACCTTGTTTTTGTTAAGCTTACAGCACTCATTTTTAAAGCTTTACATACCACTTAGTTAATATAAAACCAGTATTATGTATTTAATATTTATGGTCCTGTAAAAACTTTACATACCACTTAGTTAATATAAAACAACGTTTGGAGGTTTTAATATGATATATTTTTACAGCTTTACATACCACTTAGTTAATATAAAACAGAGAATATATTAAGATAAACAGAACTCTTGAAGCACTTTACATACCACTTAGTTAATATAAAACAAGCTTGTGGTTATTCTCTAGGTGTTGACAGTCAATTCTTTACATACCACTTAGTTAATATAAAACTCTATAAAATAACATCCAATCGCTTACGCACCCCTCACTTTACATACCACTTAGTTAATATAAAACCAAGTGAAAAATCTATATCAAAACTAAAATTATAAAACTTTACATACCACTTAGTTAATATAAAACGCATACTTTGAGTGAGAGAGAAGAAGAAATACTTGCAGCTTTACATACCACTTAGTTAATATAAAACATTCATACAAAACTCCTTTTCCCACATTGCGTATCAACTTTACATACCACTTAGTTAATATAAAACCCCAAAATAGGTGTAATTGAATACATTGAAAATACTGCACTCAAGCAATTATAATTCAATAAAAACATCAAAATTTGCAGTGAGCGAGCAGTAGTGCAATTGATAACAGTTATCATATACCTTCAATCCATTATATTCCAACTGTTAACACCTATTTTAGCATAAATATCGCTCACTGCAAACCTATATAAACATTTCATCAGAATACTTATCAATACCATAACATTTCTTTTTAATTGAATTAGGATTTTTTATCTCATAAACATAGATTGAATCTTCACTATTATCAATAATGTTTTCTATTTCAGAAATACATTTATGTAACTTTCCATCAGTAATATCTCCTTCAAAAACAGAATTTTGCGTCCAAGTCAAATATTTTCTAAGTATCTTTCTAATTCTATTTAATGACCTTGCTTCAACAATATCATAAGTAACAATAACAAACATATTTTACCACCAAGCCTTTAAAACTCTATACTTTTCATCATTTATAAAGTGTTTAATTAATTTGTAACACTCTAGCCTTATAAACATTCTATACGAAACTTTTCTATTTAGATTTCTATGTTTTATGGTTGTCTGCATCTTATTTTCAAATTCTTGTAAGAATTTCTTCTTTCCTTTTTCACTTAAATAACAAATTTTATCTTGATATGAAAAATCATTCTTATTGATTCTCTTATTATTAATTAAACTAAAAATTATTGTATCAATAATAAGAGGTTTAAAAATTTCAGCAATATCTAAGCTTAAAGAAAATCTTTTTGTAGATGGTTCATGTAAAAAGCTTATAGTAGGGTCAAGCTGTGTCTTATATATCTCACTTAAAACATTCGTATACATTATGCTATTTCCAAAAGACATAAGAGCATTTACTGGGTCTTTAGGAGGTCTTTTTTCTCTCTTATAAAATTCAAAATCATTTCTTAATATTTGATTAAAGGATTTATAGTATGTTTTTCTTATTCTACCTTCTTTACCCATAAGTTCTGATATTTCTTTGATATCATTCAAATCATTTAGTTCATCTTTTATAGTATTAATTAAACTATCATCAACATTGTAATACCTCATATTTCTTAAAATATGGTATGATGCACTTTCTACAAATGATTTTGCTAAATATAGTCTTTCATTTTTATCTAAATAATGAGCTGATTGACATACTATGCTGAATCCTGACACACTTTTCTTTCTTGGATAATACGTACCTGAATAATACCCATAATAATTATAGAAGTGAAGCATAACTCCATATTGGCTTATATAGTTTATAAGTTTTGTGTTTAAATCTACTTCTCCATATATATGAATATCATCAACTTGTTCTACTGGTAATATTTTTTTCTCACCTTCTAAATTATAATAGTAAATCGTATTTTCTTTTCTTTTTATATTACCATTACTTATAATATAATAGTCTTTATACATTGTTACTCCTCCTTCACAAAGCAAAATTCATAATAAGCACATTTTGTACAATAAGGTTTTTTCTCAATTTTAGGAGGAGATAACTTCATATTTATTTCATTTATATTTATAAGTGTGTTTTCAACAATTCTTTCTTTTTCCTCTGTTAATATCAGTTCTTCTTGTTTCTTTTCCTTGACATAATTTATGGTTCCTTTTTTATCTATACCCATACTATTTTTTAAATAATACAAGTAATAGTATAGCTGCATTTCATCTGCTTCTTTCATCTTTGAACTTATTTTTACTTCCTTAACATACTCATCCTTTATTATATCTAATTTCAAGATATCATCAATTAATACTTCTTTATTTTTCATTCTTTTATAAGAATCTTCATGTACTATTTTTCCAGATAAAACCCTACTACTATTTTGTTCCATGGTTATTCCTTTAGAGAATAACCATAGCTTTCTTTTACATACATAATAATAATTTATCTTTACTCCTTGAACTTTCAATAATTCTAAATCTATTGGCACAAAATCACCTTCTCTAGTAAATTTTAGCCACATTGTTAATATAAAAATCAAATAAATTGGTCTATTTCCTTACCTATAATCACACCTTTACCAAATATCTGTTTTGTATGCTTATTTTCATGTATATCATATTTATATAAAAGTATTTTTAAATCTTCTAGACCCTTTATATTTATATCCACTATATTTTGTTTAGCTTTATATATTGGTATATTTACACTTTTTTTAATTATTTCTCTTCTAGCTTTTTTTCTCTTAGATTTTATTTCATTTATTAATTGTCTATCTTCATTACTATATGCCTCTGTAAGTTCTTTCCCCAAAACTTTATAATCTTTTACCAAAGTTTCTTCAATTTTATTATATATATCCTCTGGTATTACTGTATATCCTTCAATATTTCTAAGTATATTTTGTGCATCTTTAGAGCCCAAACTATATGGTGTTATAGTATCTAAAATATTTAAAGCACTAGTAAATCTCTTTTTAAAAGCTGTACCTTCTAAGCTTTCTTTAGAGTATAGTATCTTAACCATTTCTACCTTATATTTTTCTTCCATCTTCACACATTCTTTGCCATTTATAAAAGCCTTCAATAACTCAAGTCCATTTTTTACAATTGTTTCATCATAAATACTTCCTATTCCTGTAGCTTTTTCTGTATATATAAATATATTTGGACTATTTTCTTTATACTCACGACTTCTATAACATCTGCCAAATCTTTGAAATAAACTGTCAAGTGTTGAATTTTCTGTATGAAGCTCATCAAAATCAATGTCAAGGGATGCCTCTACTAATTGTGTTGTAATCCAAATTCCATTTCTATCACTATTGGCAAATTCTTTTATATATTTTTCTAGCTTTGCTCTATCTTCTTGTATATACATAGAATGTAGAAGATTTACATTAATATCTATTCCTTTTGACTTAACTATCTCTTCTATTAACTCATATTTTTCTACAGCACTTTTAACTGTATTTACTATTACTAAAACTTTTTTATTCATTCCACTTTGTATTATTTTTTCTAAATTTTTATCTATTGAATTTTTTACAATGGCTACACAGTGTCGTATTTTTGTTGTATTTTTTGTTAATATAGCTATATTACTATCTATTACACCTCTTTTTTTTAGTTCATCTATATATATAGTTGGCATAGTAGCTGTCATTATCATAAATCTGCCACCTATCTTATGTATCATTTCTATACCTTTTACCAGTACAGCTGCTATTTCTGGCGAATATGCTTGTATCTCATCTATTACTACCTTTGAATATGCTAATGTTGAGTATACTTTTTCATAGCCTTTATACAAAAAAGGAAATTTAAATATTTGGTCTATTGTAGAAAATGTCAATTTACAAGATAACAACTTTGCTAAATCTACAATTTCATTTGAATTTTCCTGATTACTTTCTTCCAGATAATCTACTGCTGTTGAATGTAATAATCCTAGGAATGTATCATTTGAGTCTTCTACTCCAACTATATTTTTTGCCCTATCAAATAATGCATTTATACTTACTCTTAATGGTAATGTAAAAAATGCCTTATCTTTATCTATCCAAATTAAAGCAGTTTCTGTTTTTCCCATTCCTGTAGATGCAATCAGTATTATATTCTTGCTTCTATTCAATTTAGCAAATGCCTGAACTTCCCTTAGACTACCAAACTCTTTTATTAAATGTTTTTCTGTGTATTCACCTATATTCATATTACTATTACACTCCACAACCTCATGAGCAGAAGCACTGTGGTCTAATCTATGTAGTATTCCTTTTAACATGACATATAAATTATAATATTTGTGATTTTTATCTATTCTTTTTTCTATACCTTGTAAATATATATTACTAAGTTTCTTAGTTTTTATATGATATCTGACATTAAATTCATTTTGTATTTCATCTACTTTATTTATTAAATCCTTATCTAATACTTTTTGTACCAAATCTTTAAAATCTTCATCTATAAAGATATCTCTTTCATGATGATATACAATAACTTGATTGAGCATATCCATTAAATCCCAATCATCTTCTATATCCAAGTATCCATAATTGATAAATGCAGGAGAAATAAAATTATGCCCTATATTGTTCTCTAAATTAGTTATTATTTCAGGTTCATTTATTTCAATATCCATTCTACTTCTTATTAGCTTTTGAAATGGTGAAAATACTTTTCCAACATCATGAAATTCTATAACAAAATCAAGCCATTCCCAGAATTTTTCTTTGCCTAAAAAATCCAACTTATTTATACTTGTATCATAACAACACTTTAATATATTTCTTTGTTCTAAAAGCTCATCAGTATGTTCTCTTAATGTTTCTACTGGATTAGATTTTGCATATATCAATAAAACTCACCTCCTTCTTTTCTATTAAAGTATAATAAATCTCCATCTGCATCTAACAATATATATCCACGTCTTATTTTATTACCTTTTTCAATATAATAACTATCAATTTTGTTCCAAATTCTTTTTTTATCTTTATTAGCATTATTTTTATAATAATTGTTGAGTCTATAGCTTATTCCATTTATTACTTTATCTTGTAAAGTTGACTTTGGTATATATATAGGTCGTTTTATCTTATATTTTGATAATTTGTGATTTTCATAATCATCTACTTCTACTTTCACAGCATTTACTTCAAACTTATTAACTTCTACAAATCTAATATCATTAATTCTTACTAAATCTTCTTTTCTACCTAATGATAAATACTCATTATAATTTAATAAACTCTCATATAATTTTTTTAATAAATCAAAATCCCCACCTATATGAATTATCAAATTTACATTCAATAACATATGACTGTTCATTGGCATAGATGTAATACTATCCTTTTTATAAAAATATGTTGTCTGATAATTATTAAATATACTTTCATATGTCCCCTGTACACTTATATTAAATGGTATATACTCCGTAGCATTTAATATTTTGTGAATTAATCCATTTACTGTAGAATATGGAGGCAGTGGATATGTCTCTGTAATCTTCATAGCAAATGGCTTTTTATAGCATGCAGTTTCTTGAAATAAATCTAATTTCAAAACCTTCATATTAATTCACCCCATAATATTCCTTTACTTCTTTAACTAGTTGTCCAAAAAATTTATCTACGCTTAAAAAATTATCTTCAAATAACTCCTCAAATTCCTCTTTATTTGTAAATGCCCCATCTACCATTCCAATATAGGTAAATTCTTTTAAATCTTTTCCTAAAAAAGTACCTTGAACTACTTCTTCTATTGCTGACTTATTTACTTTAAATCCATTTTTATCTCCTTTTAATTTAATTCTACCCAAGAAAAATGGATTTGCTATTTCATACACTCCTCCTACTACAAATAGAGGAGATAAATTTTCTTGTCTACCTCTAATATTTCTATTTAATACTTTTATTATTTCTAAAAATTCTACTACTCTTCTACATTTCTCTTTATTATCAAGTTCTATATCCCCATCCTTACCTATTTTAGATAAATCTATAGTCGCTGTATATGTATAGTAACTTAAATGTTGCTCTATGTTGGCAAGATTAGGGTGTTCTCCTATTCTATCTGCTAATCCTTTATTATTTAAAAAGTCCATGTCACTTCTATATGGCTCAAGAGAAATCGCATTACTCAATCTTACAGTGGCTTCTCTAGTCAATGAACCCCCTTTTTTATCTTTCTCATCTTTTTTATTTGTTTTCATATATCCAAATAAGTCCATTTCTTCTGATTCTCTTATGCTTATATTATCTTTAAACTGAATTGTACCTTTTCCTTTATCAACAACTTGTAAATTCCAATTAAATAACTCCGAAGCTAATCGTACTATGTCATATCTTAGACACTGACGAGATGCAAATGTATAGATGTTTCCATCAGCTCTACTTAGTTTTTTTAATTCTGATATATTACCTATACCTTCACCATAGTTTAAACTTTGAGCCTGTACTATTACTGTAAATGTTAATCCTCTTTTCATCTTATTTTTCCTCCTCTTCGTTTGGTAGTTTATCTTTTCCTTCATATTTTCCAGAAATTAATCCAGATATAAAAGCATGACCTATAGATTCAAAGTCTAAATCTTTTTCAGTCTCTATATCTAAAAAAACCGCTGGAAGCCTTTTTCCAGCTGACATAAAAATTCTTATAAGTGTATCCATAAAATCACTTTTATTTCCAACTTTAACTAAATTTAAAAGTTTATAACTTACTCCATCTATTTTATTTTTAGAATTTTTATTGACATAATGGTCATGTATATCACAACCCAAATAATAAATTATTCTCAAATTTTCATCATTCTTTTCCAAATTTTTACTATCCATTCTATATACCCCCTTCTTATAGCTATTTATTAATGCTCTTAATTGGACTACTCTAAAACAATCTATTCCTGATATATTTGATTTGTTGTTGCTTTCCATATCATTCTTAACTTTATTTCTTAAAGTATTATTAGTTAAATGCTTCAAGTCTCTATTTTTCAAGAGTAAATCTAATACATTTGATTTAAGCTTATAATCATAGATACTTTGTATTTTTTTATTTGCATACTCGTCTGTAAAAATTTTTGCTAAATAAGTAGGAATATTAAAATAATTTATTTTACATTTTTTAGAATCTATACTTGCCTTAAATTCTACAAAAAGTATATTATGAAGTTGCCATTCACTTTTTAATTTATTTTCTTCTACTATACCTCTTATAAGTTTATTAAAAGGATTTTCATCTTTGGAATCTGAAGACTCACTTTTTTGAGCTTTTAAACTATTGTTTCTTTCAAAAAGCTCATTTATAGAAGTATCCATGTTAACAAATAAATAAAACTCATTCTCTTCATTAGATAAATAATTCTTTCTTGTATAAGTAGCCCCTGCTGGAGTACAGAATAATATAAGCTTACAAACATCACATATTGATGATGTATACTCCTGATTCCAAAACATATTCCTAGCATTATTGGTACTTACTCCAAGTGGAGCAAAATTACTTTCTGAGTATTCATCTAATATTCCTTTATATAAACCACACATTTCACATACTTCTAAACTATCCATATACTCTTTTATATCTTCAATACTTTTATTTTTCTTTATAAAGTTTTTATTTATTTCCTTCATAATTTTTTCTATAGTATTTACACTAGACTTACTAACTTTTTTTTCACTTACATCTTTAGATATACTATCCAATCTATCATTCAAATAGTTTTTCAACTTATCACAGTCATTCTCTTCTAATAAATCTTCTAACTCTCCAAAATATATAATTTGTCTTAAATAATCATTAAACATTACTTCTTTTAATCCATCTAAATCTAAC
Source organism: Clostridioides sp. ZZV15-6383 (assembly GCF_020657735.1). NCBI lineage: Bacteria > Bacillati > Bacillota > Clostridia > Peptostreptococcales > Peptostreptococcaceae > Clostridioides > Clostridioides sp. ZZV15-6383. Next base: position 73,898 of record NZ_JAGWCV010000007.1, read on the forward strand.
TTAGCCTTAGCAACATTTAAAAAACTAACTTGTCCAAAATAATTATCTTGAACTACATATTTATAAAGATTGGCTGTAAGTCTGTCATTTATTGATTTTATTTTAAATATGTCTACAATCTCATCTACTAAAGTTTCTAATATCTCAAATTCATCATAACTTTTTATTTTAGACATGCTATCTAACTTTTCTTTTATCAAGTTAAATTTTTCTTCATCAAATTTTTTGACCTTATCATTTTGCTGTTTTATATTATCCTTAATTTTCTTAATTCCATCTTTAATTTTATCAGGTTTAGATTTAATAAAATTTATACTGTAATCAACACTCTTCCTAATCCTTTTTGATACATCATATTCATCCATGAAGTAATTAAAATAATACTCATGAAAGTTTTCAAGAAATGAACTATCAAATTCGATATAGTCTTCCATAATAAATATTTTTTCTTCTATATCTGCTTTCTTTACTATATTTAAAAATCCAACCATACCCATATTAAAGAACCAGTCTCCTCTATAAACTCTTAATTTCATTTATCTCACCTCCATTCCAAAACATCTACATCCCCAAATCCTTGAGCTCGTCTAAAGCCCAAACCTAAATTGTAGATAAGATTTAAATCGTCAATATCACCTTTCAATATAAATCTGCCTTTGTAGCCATTAATATATTGATATTCTTTACCTGTTATTTTTTTAAACTCTCTTAAGCTCTCTTTAACTACTACTTTCTTAAGAGCTATATTTTCAAACTCTAATTTTCTTTTTAGACCATTTCCCCTATAGTTTTTGACAACTTCATTAGTTATATAGTTTAACTCTTCTATATATCTATCATCACTTATATCTAAGAATTTTCCTTCTTTAGACTTTATACAGATTGGAGATAACGCATTGAATAGTACCATCTCTTCTGTTATCTTCTTTTCTCTTAATAAATCTATTCTAATCCTTGTAAGTTCATAGTCTTTATATAAACATTTTTTAGAAGTCATTAATCCATTATATATATGAAAACCTAATTCTAAATCTGGAGTACTTATATTTAGTATTACTTTATCTTTGATAATAAAATTGTCACCTTCAATACTATATTTTTTTATATAAACTGAAAATGTGAAATTTTTAGTTTTTTTATTATGTTTTTCATTATAATAGTACATGTTTTTATAGTAATCTTCATTAGATTTTCTTATTGCTTCTTTTATAATACTCATAAAGAGTGAATTATAAGATATTGGTATACAATCTGTGCTAAATTCAATTTTCATTTTCATAATATCACCTCTCTCAATTAATATATTAACACTAGACCGTGAAGTATATGGGTCCAAGTATAAATTATTTGAAAAAATTAGTAAATTTTTTTCATTTTTTCAATCTCTGACAATATATCGTTTCTAAGTATATTTGGTTCTACAACCTCAACATAAGCTCCCATACTTAAAATCCAACTTTTTATCTCCTCATAACCTCTCATTTTAGCTTTAAAAAGTATAGACTTATCATCATACTCTATAATTTGTTGATTATTAACCCAAACTTTCTCCTTTATAATTATTGAAAATGGATGTCTAATTTTTATAACAACATTAAACTCTTCTCCCTTATAAATTCCTATACTATTTTTACTGTATTCATCCCAATTAAAACTTTTATCTACATTGTACTTTTCTTCTAAAACCTTATAATTTTTAATTCTACATAATTTAAAATCTATAAACTTAAATCTTTTTTCACAAAAAGCCACCATATAAGTATCTGACTTATAATTAAACAAACCATATGGATGAACAATTCTTTCACTATTGCCTGAATTCAATGAATAATATTCTATCCAAAGTTTACGCTTTGTTGTATATGCTCTAGTTATTTCATTACACTTATTTTTTTCAGACGCATAATCACAACTACGTTGTGCTTGCACTGTGAAATAATCCATATATGTATCGCTTTTTTCTCCTGTATTTAATACTGCTTTTATTTTTTCTACAATACTATTAAATTCATTTTTGTAAATATCATTATTGTACTCTAGCTGTGAATTTATCATATCTAAAATTGAAACTTCACTATCTAATAATTTAATTAATGAGATACTATTACATTTATCGATTTCGTAACCACCATAAATCCCAGGTGTTGAATTTATAAATATACCAGCTTGCTCTAGATGCATCTTATAACTTTTTATTTGCCTTTCACTTACTTCCAACTCTTCTGCTAGCTCTTTACACTTCATTTTTCCTCTACTTTGAATTAATATCATCATTCTTATTGTATTAGCTACTTTACTAATGAATAACACCTCCTAATAATATTAATTAATATCTTATTTATTTCTACAAATATATACTCATAACCTTTTTATATTTTATATAAATAGAATTTTTTTACTATTTAGATACTTATTATGACATATTAATATAAAATCTTAATAATTAATACAATAAAAAATATTACTGAAAAAATAAATATTTATAATTCCAGTAATATCGATTAATTTTAAATATTTTTTATTAGTCAATAATATTTCCTAATAATTAACTAAATTTAATTTTATCTCTTTTAAATAATTATTTCTTACAATTAAAAAATAAACTATTTGAACCAAGAACAAGCTTCCCATTACCAAAACAGCTGATGATGCCACTTCTATATCAAAAGAATTCTTCAGTGCAGTAAGTGCAAATATAGAATGTATAACAGCCACTACATAAGGTAACAAAAATACTATTCCAATCTCAATCGTTGAAGCCTTTTTAATCTCATTATATGTCATCCCCAATTTATTTAACTGCTCATACTTTTTCTTATCAACTTGACAATCCATATAAAACTTATTATATAAGAAGCTACTTGTAGTAACAAAGAAAATTAAACCTATAAATATTGCTAAAAATATAAATGTAGAATACATTAATTTCCCAGTTTCTATCATTAAGTCTTTAGAGAAAAACAAATATGGCTGCATCCCAGACTCATTATTAAATTTATTCTCAAATTGTCTACATATCTCTATAGTTTTACTTGAATCCTCTACTTCAAATGCAGTAAATCTATCCACTATAAATTTTGATTCTATACTATCATAAAAATTATCTTTTACCACATACATATTTTTATAATATGCTGGCATAACACATTCTTCTACTTGTTTTGCCACCTTTAGACTCCTATTTCCTACAATAACATTTTCTTTGACTTTCTTATTGCCTGGTAAACTTGATGATAATAATGATATAGATTCATTATCTTCAAAACTTATAGGCTTAACCCCTATAGCCTCTGTTATCTCTAGGTACTTAGATTCTTTCATAATTCTGACATTAAAATTACTTTTCTTAGGAAATACAGTTTTAAATTCACCATTAATTCTTGTATAGTCTATATTTTCTTTTTTTAGCTTAGTTTCTATAAATCTCATTCTTTCCTTATCTTTTTCTTTGCTATCAGGCTTCTTAGGGTCATTATGCAAGGTCATCGTTGAATAATATATTGTGTTAGGATATATTAAATTAATTTGACGATTTACATCTTTCCAAAAAGAATAAACTGTACCTATAGCAGTAAATGCTACTGTAGAAGTTATAGTTATCAAGAAAAATATTCTAGCATTGTCCTTTACTTTATAAATTAAGTTTGAAATCCAAAGCATGTTTGTATTTTTTCTATAAAATCTCTTATTTAATTTTAACTTTTTTATAAAAAATACACTAAATTGAGAAAAGAATAAATAAGTTGCTACTATAGTAAGAGATGTAACTGGAACTAAGCGTAGATATGTTGTATATTGGTCAGTTGATGTAACAGCATTATAATACGCTATTATAAACAGGCAAATACTTAATATAGCAAGCATCAGTGATGTTTTACGCTCTGGTTTTGGAGTTTTTGTACCTTTAAGTAACTTCAGCACCTGATTTTCCTTAACTATAAAAGAAGTAAATATTGATGTTAGTATAGCTAAAACCATAAAGTAAATTAAAGTAGACAATATTGCATTTAATGGTATATAGAATTTTAATGGTGATAATTCTAAAAAAGTAGACATAATCACTAAAAATATCTTTGCAAAGATTAAACCTATTATTATTCCAATTACAGAAGATACTATATTTATTATCATATTTTCTATAAAGATTAACTTCATTACTTGTCGTTTTGATATACCTGTAATATAAAGTATTCCAAATTCTTTATATCTGCTTTTAAGAAATACACTAACTGAATAAAATACAAAGAAAAATAAAAATAAATATGCAATTATCTTACTCATCTTAAGTCCCTCTTTTAAATAATCAGGAAATTGAGATATATCTAAATTTGGATGACTTGTAAACATGATAAAAGAAAATAGTAGTGAAGATGATATAATAATACTTGCTAAATATCCTAAATATGCTTTAATATTCCTTGAAATATTATTAATAGCAAACTGTTTTATATTCATTAATTATCTCCTCCCAATAATGTAAGTATATCCATTATCTCTTGATAAAACTGCTCTCTACTACTTCCCTTGTATATTTCATTATATATAGCTCCATCTTTTATGAATAAAATTCTACTACAATAGCTTGCTGCTAATGGGTCATGAGTTACCATCATAGTAGTAACCTTATTTTCTTTATTTATCTTTTGAAATAGCTCCATTACAGTCTTTGACGACTTTGAATCTAAATTACCTGTTGGTTCATCTGCTAAAAGTATTGATGGTTTGTTAATTAATGCTCTAGCAATAGCAGTCCTCTGAGCTTGACCACCTGAAACTTCAAAAGTTCTTTTTTCTAATAAATCTTTTATTCCTAAAATTTTAGATACTTCATTCAATCTCTCATCTTGCTCTTTTACACTGACCTTATCTAATGTCAATGGCAATACTATATTTTCTCCTATGGTTAATGTATCCAGTAAATTAAAATCCTGAAATACAAAACCTAACTCTCTTCTTCTGAACAATGCAAGTTCTTCACCTTTTAACAATAAAGGATTCTTTCCTTTTAGTTCCATAGTTCCTGTAGTTGGTTTGTCAATAGTAGAAATCATATTTAAAAGAGTAGTTTTTCCACTACCAGATGGACCCATAATTCCTACAAATTCTCCATCCTCTATACTAAAATTTATATCATTTAATGCGTTAAAAATTATTTTCTTACCATATACTTTACTTAAATTATTTACAGTTAAAATTTTCATTATTTAACTATCCTTCCTAATCTAATTTTTGAAATAACATATATATCTAACTGTTAATTATTATTTATATTAGTTAGCTAGTTTTTGTAGATAATAAATACATTTTAATCTATATACTAATTATGTTAGTAAAAGCTAATACAGCAAGTACTATACCCATAATTATTCTATATATAGCAAATACTCTCATTGGTTTTTTCTTTAAAAACTCCACAAATTTTTCCATAACTATTATTGATACAATAAAAGCTACTATAAATCCAACTACTAAAGCAATCCACAATGTTGGTGTCATTATTGAGTAATCAAATTCAAATAAATCCTTTCCTGAAGAAGCAACCATCGCTGGTACAGCTAAAAAGAAAGAAAACTCAGCTGCTATAGGAGAATTAAGTCCTGCTATCCATCCACCCATAATAGTAGATGCACTTCTTGACATACCTGGCCATGCAGATAAAACTTGTAATGTACCAACCTTCAAGGCTTGTACTGGAGTAATTTTATCTATATTATCTGTAGAATGATTCTTTTTTCTAAACAAAGTTTCTACTACTAGTAATAAAATTCCACCAACTATAAATCCTATAATTACAGATTGTAAATTAAACAATGATTTTATATTATCGTAAAATAGAACTCCTACAATCGCAAATGGTATACAACCTATAATTACATTTATTCCAAATCCAAAACCAGTCTTTCCTTCTTTTCCTCCAGTAAATATAAACTTAAAAAATTCTATAACACTATCTTTTATCTTTTTCCAATAAAGTACCACTACTGCTAATATAGCTCCAAGTTGTATTACAACCTCAAACATTTCAGCAAATTGCCCCTTAAAATCTATTAAATTTCCAACCAAAATCATATGACCAGTAGATGAAACTGGAATAAATTCCGTAAGCCCCTCTACTATAGCTATTATGATTGATTTCAATATAAAAATAACATCCAAACTCATCAATAAACATCCTTTCTTTTTTACAAAATTTATTTTTTTATGTTATTTCTCTTATGTTATTTCTTATATTAATTGTAATTTAGATTAGAAAATTTAACTATCTTCAAATATTACACAAACCTTACATCTATGTAAGGTTTGTAAATAAATTCTCTTAAAATTAGATTATCTAACTATAAATATCTCATTCAATAAATAATATATAAATTAATAAAAAAGTATAATCAATTAAGAACTTATTGTAACAGATGATTTACATCGTCTTTATTAAAGATTATTGAAACTTCTGTACCTTTTCCTATTTCTGATTTTATACTGACTTTATGACCTAAATCATCACATACTTTTTTTACTAGATAAAGTCCCATACCTGTAGACTCTCCAAACTTACGACCATTTTCCCCTGTAAAAAATGGGTCAAATACTCTTTTTATATCTTTAGAAACAATCCCAATCCCTTCATCTATTATGCTTAAAACTACATATTTATTATTTTCTTCAGATTTTATGGTTAGATAGTTACTATAACCTTTAGAATATTTCACCCCATTTGTAATCAATTGACTTATTATAAATTTCATCCATTTTATATCTGTATAAACATAAGTAAATTTGTCTATTTGAATCTTAGGAATCATTCCATTTTTTATAAATAACCTCTTTTCTTCATTTACAATACCAGATACAATTTCATTCAATTTGGCTTTCTTAACCACAAAGTCTTTCTGAAAATTATCTGCCCTTGCAAAATGCATGGCCATATCTAGACCTTTATTTAATCTATCTATCTCTTCTCTTATATTTTCAGTCACTTCTTCTCCATCATACTCTTGAAGCTGAAGACTTATAACTGATATTGGTGTTTTCATCTGATGAATCCACTGGTTGATGAAAGTTAAATGTTCACTATGTATCTTTTTATGTTCTTGTATCATTGATTGATACAATTTATGTTGTTGTTTTAAAATAACTGATATACTTCTCCCCAAGAAAGAATTTCCTAAATATAAAAATGATTCCTCCAAAGAATGTATGCCTTTTTCAAACAGATTATATACTTCTCTATTTTTATAGTATTTATATATTAAAAAACATAACAATATAAAAGAACTAAATAAAAGAATATATAAACTTTCTCCAAAACTAATAAATTTCATAAGATTACAGTAAATAATTGTCATAATTATCCCTATATAATATACAAAAATATAACCTTTACAATCTTTTAAAAAAAATTTCATACTTTCTCCTTACCAATTTTTATTTAATTTATATCCTAACCCCCGTACAGTCTGAACAGCATTATCTATACCTAATTCCTCAAATCTTTTTCTTATCCTGCTAACATTCACATTTAAAGTATTTTCTTCTACAAATTCAATATCATCCCATATCTTTTCTAAGAGATAATCTCTACTTACTACCTTTGGGTATCTTTTGATAAGACATTCAATCAATATACCTTCTTTTTTAGTTATAATTAGATTCTTACCATGTAGTTCTAGTTCCAACCTTTCTGGATAAAACCTTAATCCATCTAATTCCACTATTCTTTCATCTATTTTAGGTGAATATTCACCATATACCCTTCTTATATGACTCTTTATCTTTGCCATTACTACATCATAATAAAAAGGCTTCGTTATATAATCATCAGCTCCACTTTCTAAAGCTCTAATCTGGTCTACACTACCATCTCTAGCTGATATAAAAATTATAGGCAAATTCGACTTTTGTCTAATGCATCTACACCAGTAGAAACCATCAAACTTAGGTAAATTCACATCTAATAGCACTAAGTCTGGCTTAAAACTTTCAAATGTAATCATTATATTATCAAAGTTTTCTTCGACAATCACTTCAAATCCATATTTCTCAATATAATCTTTGAGTAATGTACTTATTGATATATCATCTTCCACAATATATACTTTATAACTCATATAATCCCTCCTAATATCCCTTTTTACTTATCATGCAACAGTTGATTTTAATATATCCTAATCTTCTTACTTAATATGTAAGTTAATCATATTACTAACTTTACAATTGCTGACTTAACAGGCACAACTATATTATTAGAAATCTTAATAAAATTCTTTAAAAGGTATTCTTTTATTATCAACTAATCATTCTAAAATAGATTCAAATTACTAACTTAAAATAGAAAAAGTTACCTTAATAAGGTAACTTAAACTTTTATCATATTTTTTACTTAGTATTATTTTAGCATAATTTCTACTTAGTATTATATATTAATTCTTTTATGTTTAATTTTTTCTCTTGTAACTTATTTTTTATTAAGAAGTCTTGTGTATCTTCAAGAGAAGATATGTCTTTATCTGTTATATCCAAACTAAAATCATACCAAGTATATAGCTCCTTAGTTTCTTCAAGGCTTAAATCAACTTCTTTGGCTACTTTTTCCATAGCCTCATCAAAATTACTATTTACATATTCTAAAGTTTCTTTTTCAACCTTCATAAATCTTTCAACTATTTCTGGATGTTTCTCAGCAAAATCTGTACTAACAGCAGTTACTATTATACCATCTACTAAACCTTCACCATTTGCTACAAGTTTACTATCTGACTTCATAGCTTTAAGAGCTGCTGGTCCAGCAATCAATGCAGCATCTACACTACCATCAGAAAGAGCTACTGATGCCTCTGGAATACCCATATTAACAAATTCCACATCATCCATACTTAATCCTTCTTTATCAAGTGCTGCAATTAGTACCTGATGTAATATAGTCCCTTTTGGTCCTGCTACTTTCTTACCTGCTAAATCTGCTGCTGATTTTATTGAATCATTATTCGTCAAAATCATAAATCCTTTTGGTGACCTACTATAAGTATTTAATATCTTTAACTCCACTCCATTAGACGCAGCTATCAAGGCTGATGTACCACCTAATGCATGTAAAAAATCTATTTCTCCAGCAGCTAAAGCTTGTATAAATATTGAACCATCACTTATCATATTTAAAAATGTACTATACACCTTTTCAGGCGATGGTAATATATAGTCACTCCAAATACCAAGATAATTTGTAATTTTCCATAATACAATAATTACGAAAAATATCAAAACACTTTTTACTAGACTTAAAAACTTATTATTAAAATTATTGACCATTTATAAACCATCTCCATTATTACATCCATCTTTACAATAAAACATTTCTACTATATCATACTTAGTTTCAGAGTCATTTCTTATTTTTTGTATCTCACTTAATATTTCATCTTCACTAGATACTTCAAGAACTTTTTCAAAAGTGTCTTTGAAATATCCTAATGGAATTGGAGATTCATCTATTTTTCCAAGTGATTTTATACCTTCTTGTTCAGCAAACTCTTTCCATGTATAAAATATAGCATTACTCTTATCCTTGAATTTTTCACTTGCAAAATCCCTTAATTGTGTACATGGACAGGTTGCTATCAACATATCATCTTTACTTTTTATATATTTATCGTATAAAACTCTACAAGTCCTTACTAGTATTGGCTCTATCATAGGTACTTCAAAACTATCTATCAAATTATTTCTTTTTAAAAGATTTATACTTTCTGGACATCTACAATCCAACATTGTATTTTCAGTCTGTTTTACATATTCTCTGTATTGCCTCTTTACAAATTCCAATTGTGGTTCACATTCAGCCATTATGTACCCTTTTTTTATCAAATTCTCTTTGATAATATGAAACTTTTCCCCATACATTCTTTCTGCCACTGGATTTATTAGAAGATATTTATTCATAACTCCTCCTATTATTTAATATTTAATATTGAATATTATTATCAATTACCAGTTTAAATGAGCACTTAAATTTTGTCAATATGCTAATTTTTTCTTAATAAAATAATATTTATCTATATTTTTTTACTATTTCAATTAAAATATCAAATAGTATATTCAATTTATTTTAAATAATAATATACACATATTGCTAGTAATCTACCTATGTAATATAAATATTATATAATGATATGTATATAATTAGTATTAATATTTGATAATAATACTAATAAATTTAGAAATCTTATGAGATATCAACTCGAATCTTGAAACTACATCAAAAAATGAAGTCTATTTAGACTTCACTTTTTATAACTTTTATAAATAAATTATCAAAAATATCTATACTTCCCTTTCTACTTCAAAACGCAAAACAGTCTTCAATGACTCAGGCGATACTTTTCTGGCATCACTTATATAAATTTCACGATGTATATAAGATTTTCTTATAAGTTTATTCTTTTTACAAAATTCATTCATAATATCAAAGCTTTCTGGTTCATTATCATATGAGCCTATATGAAGCATTTGAACACACAGACCTTCATTAATAGACCCAAAGTTAACTTTTTCAAGAAGATTATGTGGTTTCTTCTTTTTTACTATATCAACAGCTTTATTTAACAAGTCTTGTGTAACAAAATCTGGTTGACGTATCATTATAGTATAAATTAAATCTTCTTTAATAAGCATGTCTAAGCATTTGCTTTTTTCTCCCTTATCCCATATACCTTCTAAAGGAAAAACAGTATAATCAAAATACCCTTCTGGTACAATTCCCTTTTTAGGCATGGTTTTTATTGCATATGCCAAAGAATAAAGTACTCCTATTGCTTCAGTAAATGCTTTAGAATTTGGGTCTCCATTCCCTTTTAACATGATAAATTTCTGCTCTGGTACTTCAATTATTACAGGATTCCTCTTAGGCAAATACAACTCTTTATCTCTTTTTCTCCATTCATATTTCATAAAAAATACCTCCGTATATATATTTTATACATTGATATTATCATTCTAAAGGTGACAACAGTCTGTCATAATTTATAAATTATATTATAAAATCTTCATCTTCTAATTCCTCATATACTCCTTTTTGGTATCCATTCCCTTTAGTTGAAAAGAAATCATGTGTTTTAGTTTCAGTACTAAGACCATTTAATACAATTGAATTTATATCACCTACAGTATATAGCTTTTCAAATCCTAGATTTTCTAAAGCTCTATTTGCATTGTATTTCAAAAAATTTACGACCTCTTTTTCAAGCCCACTTTCTCTGTATATAACATTTGTGTACTCTATCTCATTCTCCATAAGACTATAAAGTATAGAATACATCTTCTCTTCTAATATTTCCTTATCAATTACATCAAATGAATCGTATATTTCTTGTGCAAGCAATCCTATGTATTTACCATGTAAAGACTCATCTCTAAGAATAAGCGATATTATTTCTCCACTAGCTACCATTTTTCCTTGACCAGATAGATACAATGGATAAAAAAATCCTGAATAAAACAAAAAACTCTCTAAAAATACACTTGTAACCATTGATAAGTATAACCCCTCTTGATTTGTAGTATTTTCATATTGAGCTAAAACTAAATCAGCCTTTCTTTGTAACGTTGGTTCTGTTTCTATCCATTCAAACAACTCATCTATTTCTGAGTTAGAAAGTAGAGTCATAAATATAGAAGAATAACTTTTTGCATGTATTTCTTCCATAGTCCCCATAAAAGACAAGACAGCTTTTCTTTGTAAGTTTTCTGTTAAACTCATCATAGATGGAATTCCATTATTCCCCTGTTTTGTATCCAATAATGTTAATCCACCCAATACTTTTTTATATAACTCTTTTTCTTTATCACTTAGTTCATTCCATACCTTGATGTCTTTAGAAACAGATATTTCTTCAGGAAGCCAAAATTGTTTTACATTTTGTTCCCAAAAAGCCTGTGTAAATCCATCTTCTTCTCTATTCCAGTTAACTGCATTATGTATTTTATGTAAATTAAATGTCATATACTTCTCTCCCTATACTGAACATACTAGACACTCGTGAGTGTCTCTTGTCATCTTTGTTCTTGTGTAATATAAACTTTTCAGACCTTTTTTATATGCATATATGTAATGTCTAGCTATATCCCTAGTTGTCTTTTCATCTGTAACAAATAGTGTCGTGGATATACCTTGGTCAACATGTTGTTGAACTGTTGCTACTAAATCTATAACTTTTCTCATATCCATTCTATATGCTGATTGATAATACAACATATTATCATTTGTTAAAAATGGCATTGGATATATTGTAGTAGAATCTCCATACGTTCTTACTTCCACTTGTTCAGTAATTGGCATTATACTTGATGTAGCATTTTGAACATAACTAATGCTTTGAGTTGGTGCTACTGCCATCAAATACGCATTATATATACCTTTTTCTTTTACTTCATCTAACAAACTTATCCAATCTTCTTTTGTAGGTATATGTATACCTTCAAATAACGACTTCACCCTATCTGACTTAGGTAAATAAGACTTCTTATAATATTTTGATAGTACTTTACTTTTTCTTCCTTTAGCATATTCTGATTTATCAAATCCTTCAAAGGTTTGATTTTTTTCTATAGCTATTTTCATTGATGCTTTAATTGAATAATATCTAACCATTGCAAAAAATACATTAGCAAAATCTATAGCATCTTCTGAAGTATACAAAATATTTTCTCTTACTAAATATCCGTGTAAATTCATAGCCCCCAATCCTATAGAATGAGACTTACTATTACTGTTACTTACTGTTGGTACTGGCTTTATATCTGTACTATCTGCTACAAAAGACAGTGCTCTTATTGCTGTCTCAACCGTACTTTCTATAGTCTTATTATCCATAACATTGGCTATATTTAAAGAACCTAGGTTACAACTTATATCTTGTCCCCATTCATTTTTGCCTCCATAACCCTCTATTTGTGAGGATGTCTGATATTGAAATATCTCACAACATAAGTTAGACATCTTAACCATTCCAACATCTTTTAACGTATGTTCTCTATTAGCTGTATCTATGTATACTACATATGGATATCCACTTTCTTGTTGCATCTGTGCTATTTTAGTCAACATCTGTCTAGGATTTATTTCTTTTTTTCTTATATCATCATCACTAACCAACTTATCATACCATTCATTCATTTCTATCTCATCAAGAGAAATTCCATATTTCTTGTACACAGTATGAGGATAAAAAGCATATGCTACTTCATTTTTTTCTGCCAACTCCATAAATTTATCTGGTATTATAGCTCCTAGTGATAATGTAGCAAGTCTTATTTTCTCATCTGCATTTATCTTTTTTGTATCCATCAATAATTCAAAGTCAGGATGGAATACAGTAAGATAAACTGCCCCAGAGCCTTGTCTAGCTCCCATTTGATTAAAATAACTAAAGGATTGCTCCAACATTTTAGCTACACCAACAACCCCTCCAGCTGCACCTTCTATATCTTTTATAGATTCACCTGATGCTCTAAGTTTAGATAAATTTAGTGCAACTCCTCCACCAATCTTTGATAAGTGATTTGATGAAGATATAGCATATGATATGCCTTCTGTACTATCTTCTACAGATAATAAAAAACATGATACCATCTCTCCAGCTCTTTTTCTTCCAGCATTTAAAAATGTTGGTGTAGCTGGTTGAAACTCTTGTTTTACTATTTTATCTGTCAAACTCATAGCTAGACTCTCATCACCATTTCCTAATGTTAAAGCTACAATTAATACTTTCTCATTATATGTTTCTAATATTTCTTTTCCATCATTACTTTTTAATGCATAATTTTGATAAAATTTATTTGCACTCATATATGATTGAAATTCAAACTGATATTTCTCAATAAACTTATACATTTTTTTAATAAAATCCATGCTATACTTATTTATTACTTCTTCTGAATAATAACCTTCATCCATTAAGTACTTTAATCTTTCTTCTAAGTCATTAAATCTTCTCAACTTTGGTTTTATAAACTCTTCTATGTAACTACTTAAGGCTTCCTTGTCCTTTTCCAGTTGATACTTACCTTGTTCATTTTTAATTATCACTTGATTGTTAAGCTCTATCCAATTCATTATTTACCGTCCTTTTAACATAATCTTGTGCTATAATTTCATTTAATTTGCCTATTATTTCTTTTAGTCCTTATCAGTTTGAATTTTATAAATAACATATAATCTTATCAATATAATAAGTATTTTTAAAAAACAAAAGCACTACATATAGTCAGTGTTTTATCTATTATATACTACATATAGTATATACACAAATTTTTTTATATCTAAACTTTTATTATTGTATAACTGATATTATTTTTGTTTAAAGAAATTTTTATCAGCTCAAATATAAAACAATACAAGCTTATTATGACATGTTTAAAAATGTAAATTATCTCTAAATAGTCTAAAAATATATTCTAATATATTGAAAAAAAGTATTTTAAAGATGATATTTTATATATTATTTAGAAGTTTTTTATTTATTGTTATATAATTAAATATATATCTATTTTGCTACTAAAGGTATAAAAATAAATTCATGAAGGTGATTTTTATGAGAGATATCTCCAAACAAGAACTTAAAAAAATACTTAAAAAACATTACCAATGGCTTAAGAACAATAATGATGGAGAAAGAGCAGATTTAAGAGAAGTAAAGTTAGAAAATATGGATTTAAAAGGATACTGTTTAAGTAATATTGATTTTTCATGGTCTGACCTTATTGATTTAAACTTAGAAGAGGCCGATTTAGAAAATTCTAATTTTAACAACTCTTATTTTTCAAATTGTTCACTAAAAAACTCCATACTAAAAAAAGCAGACTTAAGTGGTGCTAATTTTAGATTTTGTGATTTATCTAACTCAGACTTAAGTGGTGCTAATTTAGAAAACTCCAATTTAGAATATGCTACTTTGGATGGAATAATATCAGATGAAAGTACTCGTTTTTTTAAATTGTACTGTCCTGAAACAGGAGCATTTATAGGCTATAAAAAATGTTTTAATTTTAGAATGGTACAATTATTAATACCTAGTGACGCAAAAAGAGTATCTGCTACATCAAATGCTTGTAGATGTGATAAAGCAAAAGTACTGTCAATTACAAGTATAGATGGTAAAGAATCTTTTAAAAGTGCTCGTGCATATGCTGATGAAAATTTTATATATAGAGTAGGAGAAACGATTGTAGCTGAAGATTTTAATGAAAATAGATGGAAAGAATCAACTACAGGAATTCACTTTTTTTTAACTAGAGAGGAAGCTATAGGTTATTTGTAAAGTAACTTCTTTTTATAATGACATATATAAAATACATAAATAATAAAAAAGGGGCTGTCTCAAAATAGAGATAAGCATTTTTTCATTGTTGAAATGATGAAAATATATTTGATTTCATACAAAAAAGAGTGCCTCATGAACTAAACAGTTCATTTTGAGACACCCACTTTTTATATTTCACAAGTACATTTTATTTTGAAGGTTATAGTAAATTATTCATATTAATACTATCTACCATTTGGGAAACTTTATCTATATATTCTATATTATTGTACAGATTATTATAATACTTATGACTCTCATCTCTATTTCTAAAAGAATAAACTTTTTTATTTAACTTCAAAGCCTCTTTTATAATATCTATATTCCTTTTGTTTATTTCACCTACATTAAATCCAGTATCTATTATAACCTTAGAGTTACTTAGGCTCTTAATGGCCAAATCGAAACTCTCATCGCTTATCAACTCAAATGGCTTTTCTGTAAACATCTTTATGCCCATAGTTCTACCAATTTCATAATCAATATCATTTTCATGTATTATTCCAGAGTATAGACCTATACCTTTTTTAGTAAAAGCTCTATAAATTGGAGTTGCTTTACCCCCACCACCAATTATAAAAACTTCATTTTTAGATTTATTACTAATTTCTACTGCACCTAAAAGACTATTAAAATTTTTATCATCCAACTCATAAAGCGAATTTATAATATCCTCATCTACTACATCTTCAGGTTGACCATAAGCTATGACTTTATTATTTTTTATAAGAGCAACCTTATCACAACTTTTTAATGCTATATCTATTTCATGTAGTGAAAGTATTACTGATATTAACTTTTCTTTACTTAGTTTCTTTAGTATGTTTATGAGCTCCAATCTATGTTTTATATCCAAATGAGTTGTCGGCTCATCCAATATAATTATTTCTGGTTCTTGAACGAGAGCTCTTGCAACCAACACCTTTTGTTTTTCTCCATCACTTAGTTCATCAAAATATCTTTTCTTTAAATGTAATGCATCTACAGACTCCAATGCTTCGTCTACCATTATTAAATCCTTTTTAGATAGACTCCCAAAAAATCCTGTATACGGATACCTTCCTATATTGACTATATCTTGTACAGTCATTAAGTCACCTAATAATCTATTTGTAAGTACTAAAGCCATTTTTTTTGATAATTCTTTTCTGGATATATGATTTACATCTATATCATTCAAATATATCTCACCTTTTATTGGTGTTATAAGTTTAGATAAGGACCTCAATAGGGTAGTTTTTCCAGCTCCATTACTTCCCAAAAGACATAGTATTTCTCCATTTTTTACTTCTATATTTATATCACTTACAACTACTTTGTTATTGTATCCTACACTTAAATTATTAGTTTTCAACATATCTAAGTCCTATCCTTCCTTTTCATCAATAGCATCACTACAATTGGAGCTCCTAATAAAGATGTTATAGTGCTTATTGGTAATTCTACTGGTGATAAAATTACTCTTGATATCAAATCACAAAGAGCTGTAACTATACTTCCTAAAAATATTACCACTGGTATTAAAACTCTATTATCTGATGTCTTAAATATCAATTTTGAAATTTGTGGTACTGCAAGTCCAATAAATCCTATAGGACCTGCAAATGCTGATACTATTGCAGCTAGTATACTAGATATAAATACTATCAAAACCCTAAAAAATTTTATATTTATACCAATACTTTTTGCATATTCTTCTCCCAGTAAAAAAGCATTTAAAGGTTTTATTATGAAGATAGTCATCAAAAGACCTAACATACCAACTATTATAAGTATTTCTACCTTTTCCCATGTAAATCCAGAAAAACTCCCCATAGACCACACAGTAAATTCCTTTAATTTTTCACTATTTGCAAATGATTGTAACACATTTGTTATACCACTACACACATATCCAGTCATAATTCCTATTATTAAAAGAGTTGTTATATTCTTTACCTTATTTGCAAATAGAATGACTATAGACATTACAATCAGAGCTCCTATAAATGCTGCCACAAATATACTCATTGAATTTATACTTTCAAATCCCAATGTATACCCCCCCAAAATCATAAGTGCTACTGACAAAGTAGAACCTGAAGATACACCTAATATATATGGTTCAACTATTGGGTTTTTGAAAAATATCTGTAGTAAGATACCTGATACGGCTAGACAGGCTCCACCTACCATAGTTGCAAGTACTCTAGGGATTCTTATATTGTAGATTATTTTATAATGTTCTGTATTATCCATACCTCTTAATACAACATCTATTATTTCCTTAAATTCAATTTTTACAGAACCAAATGCTACACACACTAAAAAAGTAAGTATCATACCTATAATTATCGCTATAAATACTGTAGTATTCCTTATTCTAATTTTATTGATAAAATCCATTTATATACTCCTCTTATCAAAACTATATTAACTAAACTCTATAAAACCTATCTTTTAGTGTCGTCTTATATACTATTTATCATAGTTTATATAATGTTTGATTTTTTCACCTGTAGTTCCTGGATGAAACATCTCAACTAAATCTACTATTAATTCGTCTGTCTTATCTACTGATTGATAATAATCTGGAGCAAACACCCATAGGTTTCCATTTTTTACAACATCCAAATCAGCCAACATAGGTGCACTAGATTTTATAGAATCTAAGTTTGGTGCATAATCTGAACTTGATGAGTATACAAATATATCTGCATCCTTTGCAACTTCATGTAATTGCTCAATGCTCACTCGTCCTTCATTTGAATCTATTGAAGCACATGCATTTATTCCACCAGCCATTTTTATCATATTGTCTACATATGAGTCTTTAGGTGCTATATAAGCATTTCCTTCATATACAGATGCCCATACAACTTTAGGCTTAGTTTTATTTTTTATTTTGTTACTTACCTCTTCTATTCTTTGTACTGTTTTATCTAGTTCACTAGTAGCTATATCTTCTTTATCATAAAATGCAGCTATTAAGCTTGTCCACTCCATCCTTCCAAATGGATTTTGCTCTTTATATTCATTATCCACAACATAATTAAGCCCTAATTCTTTTAGTTTGTCAATAAATTTTGTATCAGCTTCTGATAAGCCACTACTCACTATAGTTAAATCAGGATTTAAGTCTACTATTTTTTCATAATCTGGTGCTAAATTTGAACCAACATAATGTATCTTTCCATTTTTCATTAAATCTTTAATTTCTTTAATAGTCCAATACTGTTCTTCTGTTGTTACTGCTTTTATACTATCTAGTTCATCTATTGTTCTTAGAGAACAAGCTTGTGTTGTAGATGCTATTAATACATTGTCCACAGGTGTTCTAACTATATTAGAATTTTTATACTTTGCAGGAATTTTAATCTTCTTAGGGATTAAAATTAGTTCTCGATTATCTCCATCAGTTACTTTTTTAATTCCATCTTCTAAATATTCAACACTAAATCCACTTGCATATTTTAATTCTAACTTCTTACCACTACTAACTTGTGTATTATCTTTATCATCTTTACTACATCCTATAAGACCTCCTACCAAAAAAATTACCATAACAATTAAAAAAAACTGCTTTAAAACATTTGATTTAAATTTCATCTCTTTCACTCCAATATTTTATTTTTTATGAGTGGCTAAAAACTTTAATAAAATAAAAAACTTCTCCTAATTTAATAAGGAGAAGCTTATATATCAACTTTACAAAAAATGAATTGATATTTCATTTTATTATAAAGTACAATCTCCACCCTAAATTGCACCTATGTAATACTGGGCAGGTCTCCTGACTCACGGCTTCTCCTCCATCATCCTTCCCAAAATTTTTTATAAATTTCAGTGGATTTTGATTTTGTATCCGTATACAGTAGCGGGGGCTGTAGTGAATTTACATCACTTTCCCTATTAAACTAATATAGTACCCTAGTATTATTTAATTTAATTTTTATTAAGATAATTGTAGTTTATTGTTGACTACTTTGCAAGATTGATTTAACATATATAAAAAAAGAGTGTTTAAAATGATTATAAAAATCAGTTTAAAACCCTCTTTTTTTGTTAATATATTTAATTAAGTAGTTAATATATATTTAATTCATTCATCAATTTTTTAATTTCACATACTTGCTTTTCATTTGGTTTTATAAATGGGGCAGTCATATAATCGCTTATTTGTAATCCTCTGATAGTCATAGCTTTTTTCATTGCTGGTATAAATGGATTTGTTATTAAGTAAAAATCCATTGCTTTATTGATATATTTTTGAATTTCTATAACCTTATCCATATCTTTACTGTTATAAGCTTCAGCCCATTTAGAACAAACTTCTGGAATTAAATTTGATAGTCCACCTATACAACCTGCTCCTCCAGACATTAGATTATGTATAAAGTTTTCATCATAACCACTATATATCTTAAAATCCGGGAACTCTGCTTTCATAGTATTTATTAAATCTCTAGTGTGTCCCATCAAGGTTACTGTATCCTTATATCCAACTATGTTTTTATGTTTTCTTACAAGTCTTAATGTAAGCTCTGGACTTAAATCATAACCAGTTCTATCTGGATAATTGTATAAATATATTTCAGCTTCTGTATTTTTAGCTATCTCACTATAAAACATCTCAATGCTATCATCATCAAGAGAGAAATAATAAGGGCTTATTATCATAACTCCATCTGCTCCACTATTATGTGCATAGTTTGAAAGCTCTATAGATTCATCTACACACATACGACTTGTACCTATAAACACTTTTACTCTCTTATTGACATGACTAGTTACTAAATCTATAAGTTCTTTTTGCATATCCATAGACATATTAAAGAACTCTCCAGTACTTCCCATTATAACTAGACCATCTACACCCCCATCTATAAGATAGTCGTATACTTTTTTATTTCCTTCTTTATCTAAATTTCCTTCTTCATCAAATATTGTAACAACTGGTGTCAAAAATTCTGCTTTCATAATTTAAACTCCTAAAATTTATTTTAATATGTTCATTTAATACATTCAGATTCTGCCTTAATATTAGCTATATTAAAACATTTACTTAATGTGATTTCTTAAAATTCCAATACTTTCAATCTCACATTCAATTACATCTCCACTACTCATATATCGTGGAGGTGAAAAGCCCATCCCAACTCCAGAAGGTGTACCAGTAGCTATAATATCTCCAGCCTCTAAAGTCATACCTTTTGAAAGTTCTGAAACTATATCTGAAATGTCTGATATGAATAACCTTGTATTAGAACTTTGTCTTTCTTCACCATTTACTCTACTACATACTTTAAGTTTTATAGGAAAAGAAATTGCACTTTTATGTAGGATACATGGTCCTAAAGATGTAAATGTATCTAATCCCTTTCCTCTAAACCATTGAACATGCTCTCTTTGCAACTTTCTAGCAGAAATATCATTTATAACAGTGTACCCAAAGATATAATCTTCGACCTCTTCTTTTTTAATATTAACACCTGTCCTACCTATTACTACTCCAAGTTCAACTTCATAGTCTAGTTGATTATTTATATCAAAATGACCATCTATCTCATCTTCTGGACCTATCGCTCTTGTCACACGTTTTGTAAAATATACTGTTTTTTGGGGCTCTTCAAAACTATTATCAAAGTAAGTTTGAGTTTCTTCAAGATGGTCTTTATAGTTCACTCCCACACATAAAATATCATGTATAGGTTTTTCTATAGGAGCATGTATAGTACATCTTTCTCTCTCAAAAGCGTTATAATTATAGAATATCCCTTCATTTATAATAGATTTTAACTTCATAATATCGTCTTGAGATATATTTTGAATCAAATCATTTAAATCCTTAAAAGAATTACTAAGATTTAAAGAGTTAATATCTATAATAAATAACTCATCTTTAGAAAAAACTCCAATCTTTTTATACTCATTTTCTCCTTCAGTAAAACTAATAAACTTCATAACCTCACCCTTATATTAAAATTCTATGTAATCAACCTATTACTTAAATCTTATACATAGTTACATACTCTAGCTATTGCCATTTCAGTATATCCAAGAGACTCTGCTTTTGATTGTTTTCCATTTGCTACATCTATAACCATATCTAACAAATCATCTGTTAGTTCTTCCATTGTCTGTGGACCATATATAACTGGGCTAGCATCAAAATCCATATTATCTTCCATGTTTGTAAAAGTTATTTTATTTCCAGTTATTTTTATTACTGGGGCTATTGGATTTCCTGATGGAGTTCCCCTTCCTGTACTAAACACTACTATTTGAGCTCCTCCAGCAACCATACCAGCAACAGATGAAGCATCATTTCCAGGTGTATCCATTATAACAAGACCTTTCTTATCAATCTGTTTAGCATAATCATATACTTCACTTATTTGTCTATGTCCTCCTTTATGTATACAGCCAAGCGATTTTTCTTCTAAACTTGTCAAACCACCAGCTATATTTCCAGGAGATGGATTACCTTCTCTAACTTCTTCTCCAACCAATTTTAACGAATTTTCATATCTATGTACTATATGTAATATTTTTTCTTTTACCTCTTCATTTACTGCTCTTCTAGCTAATATATGTTCTGCACCTATAAATTCAGTAGTTTCACTTAAAATTGATGTTGCTCCTAAGTCAACAAGTCTATCACTTAATTCACCTATTAGTGGATTTGCTGCTAATCCACTTGTTGGGTCAGACCCACCACATTCAGTTCCTAGTATAAGCTCAGATATTGGAAATTCTTCTTTTCTAAGTAAAGAAGCCTCTTGTGCCATTTCTCTAGCATAACGAACAGCCTTTTCTATAGTTTTCAAAGTTCCATGTTCTTCCTGTATTACAAGAGTTTTTATTGGTTTATTTGTTCTCTCTTTTATTGCATCAACTACCAAATCATTTTGACAATTTTCGCATCCTAAAGATACAACTATTACACCATATACATTGGGATTTGCTGCATAACCAGCCATAACATCCATAGTTAATTGTTGGTCTGAATGTACTTGTGAACATCCATTTTGATTATTAAAAGTAACTGCACCTTGAACTTGTGATGCTATTATTCTAGTTGTATCTGATGCACACACACTAGTAGGCAATATTAATATGTGGTTTCTTATACCAACTCTTCCATCTGGTCTTTTATATCCATAAAATTTCATACTGATTTCCTCCTAAAATAGTCTCTATACTTTCTGTAATTTTCATGTATTATAACTTTTTTTACACTAACTAATCAAACAGCTAAAATTCTATTTGATAATTATTCAATACTAAAAACAATGAATCCAACTTTTATTATTTTATATATTAACCATAACTTGTTTATCCAAATCCTCTCTAACACTTCTAACATTATGAATATGTACATGTTGACCAATTTTTATTTCCTGATTTGCTTCTCCTATATGCTCACCATATTTAGTAACTTTATCACCTTGGGCTATATCTTTTATAGCCAATTTATGATAAATAGTTATATCATCTAATGCTGTAATGGTTTTTATCGTTTTATCTTTTAATTTAAAACTAATTTCACTATCTTTAGCTATTGCTTCAATAGCTACTGCAACATTATCTTTTTCATCAATTATCACTGCATTTATCATTATTCTTATTCTCCTTTATAAATAATATAATTTTATTAACATCCTAAAATCTAATTAAAGAGTTTACTATCTCAACAACAGCTCATTGTAATATGAATTAAGCTGTTATTGTCCCATCCTCATTTTGTCTTGGAAACTTAGGACATCCATACTTCTTAGCCCACCAACTAGTTATAAGAGGAACTAATATTGCAGTGACAACTACTGCTGCTGCCACTTGTGTTGTAGCTGTTGCAACATATGGTTGCCATGATGGGTCAACTAATGCAACAGCAGCAGGTACAGCAATTGCATTTCCAGCAGTCGTAGCTACAGCCCATCCTGCATATCCTGGACGTTTTCCTATAAATTTATCACAGAATACTATAAATACACCTCCTACAAACACAGATATTAATCCAAGTAGTACTCCTGATAAACCTCCTTTTAGTATACTTGCAAGATTTATACTACTACCAAGCGCAAATCCTACAAAAGGTACAAGCAAATTACATCCTGGCTCTAAAAACTCTTTCATTTTTTTGTCAAAGTTACCTATTATCATCCCAACAAGTATTGGCACTATTGCAGCCAATAATGACATCAAAGGTACATTTGCAAGACCTGAAGTTCCAAGAGCTATCAGTGTAAAAAATGGTCCATCATTTAAAGTAAGTAAACTCATAGTTGCACAATCTGTTTCATCTCCATATGAAGTCATTAGTGAAAGATATATACTACCATTGCTATTTGTAACTGCACTTATAACAGCTAACGTTGTAAGACCAAGAACTCCATCCATTCCAAATAATTTTCCTATAAGTATACCTATTAAAGCTCCTATAGCAAATTTAGAACCAAGAAGTATACCACCTCTTTTTAAAACTTTTGGCATTTCTCTAAATTGGAGTTGAGTTCCCAAGCATACCAACTGGACTCCAATTATAGTTGCAGACCCAACACTTGAAAATACGGCTGTCGTAAATGAGCCTATTTGCACAATATCTGGACAAAATGTATTAATGAAAGCTGCTATAAACATCGGCACTATCATCATACCTGCAGGAATTTTTTTAATAAAATCCATTATCATAAAGTTACTCCTCCTAAAACATGATATTTAATTACTCTTATTAAGTTTTTAGCTTTAAATCTAACGGCCGTTTCAGTTCGTATTTAAGAACTAAGTTTTTATTTACGAATCTTTGAATTAATGATAGCATTTTCCTATTTATGAGTCAATAAAAAAATAAATTTTTGTCAAAATTTTTTCAAATTGTCTGATAATATATATTATGTATTATCAAATAGCTTCATTATATGCAAAAATACAAAGTATTTAAAATTATAGAGTACTCAAAACCACAAAATTTTTAGAAAACCTCAATAATAGACAAATTATAAAATACAAATTCACAATATTTTGATATCTTCATCTAAAAAACACCATTAAATAGATTCTCTTAAATTATATAACTAAATATCACTAACTTTCTTTAGGTATATTTTGGAAATTAAGCTAGCCTTTAATATATAACCTTCTAAAAAAATGTATATATGTATTTGAATCAAGAGCTTATTTATATACAAATCTACATATTTGTTTTCTACATTGTAAAATATCGCATAGTGTGCTAAAATCAACATATTCTAATACTTTAAATTAATAAAAAGAGGGGGAAATTTATGACTTCAGATAATCATCGCCCAACAGCTAGGATATTAGATATTTTAGAAGCATTAGCTGAATCCGAAAACGGATATACTCTTACAGAAATAGCAGATGCTATAAATGCTCCAAAAAGTAGCATCTTTCCTATAGTTCATACACTTAATGCTAGAAAATATATTACTATCGATAAGAACACATCTAAATATTCTATAGGTATACGTTCTTATACATTAGGGTCTTCATTTTTTGAAAAGAGAACTATTTTTAACTATATAATTGATGAAATGACTAATATAGTTAATTCTTGTTCTGAGACTTGTCAGCTTGGTATACTTGACAATAATGAAGTTCTTTATATCGGCAAAGTAGATTCTCCAGAACCAATTAGACTTATTTCTTATGTTGGAAAGAAAATACCTGCTAATTGTACAGGTCTTGGAAAAGCTCTTTTATGTGATTTTGATAAGGAAAAGCTAATAAGTTTATATCCAGATGGTCTAAAAGGTTTTACAGAAAAATCAATTACAGATTTTGACGTTTTATATGACCAACTTCTTGAAGTTCAAAAAACACAAATAGCTTCAGAATGTGAGGAATCAATGGAACACCTAAAATGTCTTGCTGTACCGATAAGAAAAAATGGATGTATAAGAGCTGCTGTTAGTGTAACACTGCCATTATTTAGAGCTAATGAAGAAAAAATAGAACTGATAAAAAAATTACTTTTAAATGCTCAGAAAAATATTCAATCTATGATGGAAGAACGTAATGAAGATATTGTAATAAATTAGATTAATATTTTGTATGTGTAAGATATTATTGTAATAATTAAAAATTTTATTTTAAACCAATATATTTATTTGATTTATACAGTAAAAAACAAAGTTGCTGACTTAATTACAGTAACTTTGTTTTTTTATAATCTTTTTTATCTTTTTATTGACATAATAAAAATACTGTGTTAAATTCTAATCATAATCGTAATTACGAATCAAGTTCTTATATAAGAACCAACAAACCTATATTAATCTAAAATACAATATATTATTGGTAAATTAGTGAAAATTATTAGATATATATTTCTACATAAAAAATCAATTTAAAATAAAAGGAGATTTCAGTTATGAGCATTTATTATGTACCACCAATAAATTTACTTGGGAAAGGATGTCTTAATGAAGCTAAAGATTCAATCAAATCATTAGGGACTAAGAAGGCATTTGTTGTTAGTGATAAATTTCTAGTTTCAAATGGTACTGTAAAAAAAGTAACAGATATTTTATCACAGATAGGTGTAGACTTTGCTATTTATGATGAAGTTAAACAAAATCCAACTGTAACTAATGTAAATAAAGGACTTGAAATATTAAAATCAGAAAATTGCGACTTTGTTATTACTATAGGAGGTGGTTCTCCACAAGACTGTGGCAAAGCTATATCTATATTAGCCACTAATGGAGGAGATATTCGAGACTATGAAGGTATCAATAAAACTTCAAAAAAATGTCTTCCTATCGTAGCCATAACTACTACTGCTGGTACATCTGCAGAAGTTACAATAAACTATGTTATAACTGATGAAGACAGACATGTAAAAATGATAATGGTTGATACCAATTCTCTAGCTACAATGACAGTAAATGACCCAGAATTAATGATTAGTAAACCATCTAATTTAACAGCAGCAACTGGTATGGATGCACTAACTCATGCTATAGAAGCTGTAGTAGCTAATGGAGCTTATGATGTTACAGATTCAACTGCCCTATATTCTATAAAGCAGATATTTAAATACCTTCCAAGAGCTGTTAAAAATGGTAATGATATAGAAGCTAGAGAACAAATGTGTTATGCTTGTTTTTTAAATGGAATTGCATTTAGTAACGCAGGTCTTGGAAACGTACATGCTATGGCTCATCAATTGGGAGGTTTGTATGATTTACCTCATGGAGTATGTAATGCTATGCTACTTCCAATAGTGGAAGAAGAAAATGCTAAATCTGCTCCTTCTAAATTCCGCCCAATAGCTGAAGTTATTGGAATGAATGTACATAATAAATCAGATAAAGAGTGTGTTGACTTTGTAATAGATAAAATAAAAGCTCTTTCTAAAGAAGTAGGAATTCCAAAATCTTTGAAAGATGTAGGCGTTTATAACCCTAATTTTGAGTTGCTTGCAGAAAACTCTATGAAAGATGCTTGTGCTGGAGCTAATCCTGTTTTCTTTGATAAAGACAAGATTATAGAATTATTTATGAAAATATCTTAAACATAACAATCTATCCCCTAGATTAATTATGTATATTTATAAGAGAGTGCCTCAAAATATTTTTTATTTTATTACTGGTACTCTCTTATGATTAAAATATTTTTTATTAAATACTAGTATCTAATCTTATTTATTAAAAATCTATGCTTATAATAATTCTCTTAATGGATTATAACTGTTGTTGTATCTGGTATATTATCGTATATCCATTTCGCATTTTCTGTACTTAATCTTATACATCCATGGCTAAGAGCTTCACCAAGTCTGCCATCTATTATATAGCTTCCTGTTGAATCATATAGTACAGAATGATAGTAATATCCTCCTTTAATTCTGGTAGCATACTTAACTGAATATTCATCTGTTCCAAAAGAAGGCTTTCTTCCACTTATATAAAATATACCTGTTATAGTTGGAGTATCAGGTTTACCTATAGTACATTGCCACTTGTAAAGTTGTCCCCAGCCTCCATTGTCTTTCTTAAAAATATAAGTATATTTATTTCTAAGGTCTGTTACAATTAGATAGTCACTAGTACTTTTAATGTTATTTTCATTAACAAATTTAGTCATATCAGTATAAAAATAGTTATAATCTAATTCATTGGGTTTATTCCCATCAGTCGATAAAAAATAATTAAAAACATACCCTATTTTATCATCATATACAACCTTACTCCAATCTCCATCTACTTGTAAGACTTCAACCCTAGATTTTTCAGGAATTACTGTAATTATATTGGAAGTTGTAGATTTATCTTCTCTTAAGTTTAAGTTACTCCAAGTATATTCGCTTACTGATACCAAATCCTTATATACATATCCTTCTTGAGAATTGTACATCACTTTAATCCAGTCATCTTCTTCATCTAATACCTCCATTTTAGCTCCCTGAGGTATTACAGTTATGATACTTGAATTTGTAGATTTTCCAGACCTCAAATTTACATTTGCTAAAGCATATTTATATATAGGCGCTCTGTATTTTTTAATATTTAGTTTAGTTAATTTCACACATATCCATCCTCTCATATGTCTTTTTACAACATTTTATGAAATTCGATATGTATCCGTTCTCCTATTTTCAAACTTTACTTGTATTACTAATAGTATTTCTATATATACTTATATTTTCATTTCTATTTGTCTACTTATTTAAATTTACGATATTGCAGTCTTTAATATACTCTTCAATTATACTTCTAGCCACATTAAAATAACTTATACACTTATTAAAGCCATCTATATTTACGGTATTTTCTTTGATTTTATCTAGAGAAAGCCTCTTTGATTGTCTTATAATATTTTTTTCATCAGTACAGACTGCCCTTTTTAATGCATCTCTTTGTCTTATAGAAAACTGGTATCTATCACCAACAAAAGTAACGACTGGGTCTACTTTGTAATCTCTATTGATTAGCCATTCTATTTCTTCTTTAGCCTTTATAAGTCTTGTTAATTCTTTACTTGAAAACTATCTTTTATCACTATCATCAAACCCTATTTTAAATATCTTATTTATATCATTTCACCACCTTGCTTTAAATATATCACTGTACTACATTAAATACAGATTATTTCACTTTTTAGGATAATTTTTAATACCATTATCTTATCCATTTAGATTATTCAATATTTATAATTAATTATAACGCTTAACCCCACTTAATAATACAGAATAATAGATTCTATATTATATTTATAAGTTTATAACATAAATAGGTAGTGTTTCAAAATAAACTTTTTAGTTCATAAGGTAATCTTCTTTTATAAAATCCAATATATTTTTATCATTTAAACAGTAAAAAAGAGACTTATCTCTATTTTTTGAGATAGCCTCTTTATAAAATCTATTTATAATGATAATTTTAGATTTATATATTAAATTTATGTTATACTTCTTTTATCATATTAGGAGATAGAACATCATTAAGAGCTTCTGTCATAGTTGGATGTGCATAAACGCGATCTCTTAAATATGTGTACTCTACCTCTAAATCTACAGCTAATTGAATTAAGTGGATAATCTCACTTGAACCTTCACATATCATAGTAGCTCCAAGTATCTTATTTGATTTCTTATCTATTACTATTTTTATAAATCCATCTGCCTTACCAATCTGTTTAGCCCTTGGGATTGCTTCTACTGGCATCTTTGCTACTAAGACTTCATATCCTTTTTCTTTAGCTTGCTTAACATTAAGACCAACTCTTGAGAATGCTGGGTTTATAAATATAGAATTTGGTATATTTTTTCTATCACTAGTTGTTCTAGTCTTATTTCCAAACATTTGATTAATAATTATACGATAATCATCTAGTGAAATATAAGTAAATTGTGGACCTCCATTTATATCACCTATAGCCCATATATGTTCTTTATTAGTCTTAAGAGTATCTGATACTTTAATAAATCCTCTTTCATTTAATTCTATGCCTGCATTCTCTAATCCTAGTCCTTCAGTATTTGCCTTTCTTCCTGTAGCTACAAGTATCATATTACTTGTTAATTCTTTCAATTTACCATCTATTTCATACTCTATTGTAGCTAAGTTAGAAACTTCTTTAATCTCTTTTATCTTTACATTATTTATAATTTTTACATTTCTCTTTTCAAGCAATTTTATTATTTCTTCCGAGTCTTCAATATCTTCATTTGGTAAAATAACATTATTAGAATTTAATATTGTAACTTCTGTTCCAAATGAACTGTAAATACCAGCAAACTCTAAACCTATAAAACCAGCTCCTATAATTGTCATTTTTTTAGGTAGAGTTCTTAGCTTCATAAGAGACTCACTATCATATACTACATTCTTGTTTTCAATACCTTTAATATTAGGTATAAATGGTCTTGAACCAGTATTAATAAATATCTTATCTGCTACTAACTCATAAACTTCATTTTCAGTTTTAACTTGGATCGTTTTTTCATCAATAAAAGTCCCCATTCCTGTAAATATAGTTACATTATTATTTGAATTTAACTTATTATAGTTAGCTTCTCTAAGCTTTGTAATTAAAGTTTCTTTTTTATCTATAGCTTTCTCATATTCAACTTGAGCTTCATCCCAAGAATTTATATCCTTTGCTTTTATACTATTTGCTGAATTCTCTAAGCTTTTAGTTGGTATACATGCCACATTTATACATGTTCCTCCATACATCTGGTCTGACTTTTCTATTAAGGCTACTTTTAATCCTTTGTTTGCCAAATCTCCTGCTAATGTTTTTCCACCTTTTCCAAATCCTATTATTATAGCATCAAATATTTTTTTCATATAATTTTCAACCCTTTCTTGTGTTGTTTATACTTTTACTATAGCAAGATTATCTAAATGCTACAATTAGGTACTTTTTTGTAACCTTAAATGTATTTATAACCTTATACTTAAAGATTTTAATTTATTTATTTCTCTGGTTTTCAATAAAAGATGCCATAGTCTCTTTATCCATAGCCCCTGGAATATACTGAGTTACATATCCCTCTTTATCAATTATAAATGTAGTTGGAAAAGCATTAATTCCATATTGATATGCTAACGCTCCATCTTCATCAAGTGCAACTGGGAAAGTATACCCTTGTTCTTTTAAGAAGTTAACCACATGTTCTCTTGAACCTTCTCTACCTAAATTAGGTGAAGCTACTCCTAAAATTACTACATCTTCATTATTTTTATTATAGTCTTTATATAGTTGCTCTATGTGAGGCATTTCTTCTTTACATGGAGGACACCATGTAGCCCAGAAATTTAAGAATACAACTTTACCTTCATAATCACTTAATTTATGCGTTTTACCATATTGGTCTGTTAAAGTAAAATCAATAGACTTTATTCTATCTTCATCATTAGACCCTGTATTGCTATTTTCATTATTAGAGTCTTTTTGACTATCATTACCACCAGAATTTTCTTCTTTATCATTAGAATTTTCTCGTTTATTTTCTTCTTGCTTACTTTCAATTTTACTATTTTGTGACATATTAAAATGTTTGCTTATACTTCCAAATCCATTTACCATCATTAATATTCCTGACACTATAAGTATAATTCCACCTATTTTTTTAATAATTTCCATGTTGGACTTTATCTTATCTATAGTTTTAAATAGTTTACTATAAAACATAGCTGTAATTATAAATGGCAAAATGAAACCAATAGTATATACTGCTATTAAAAGATTGGCACTAAGATGATTACTTGAACTTGAAACCATTACTAATACAGATGCCAATATTGGACCAATGCAAGGTGTCCACCCAAAACTAAATGTAAAACCTAACAGAAAAGCTGTTATTGCTTTCATTTCTTTAAACTTCATATTAAATCTTTTTTCTCTATTCAATATTGAAGATTTAATTATTCCCATGTAAAACAAGCCCATGATAATAATTATAATCCCACCAATAAACATTATTAAATCTTTATTTTCATTAAAAAACATACTCAATACTTTTACTGATGAACCCAATATAAAAAATGTTGTTGATATTCCAAGAGCAAAGAATATAGTATTTTTAAATAGAGAACTTCCTATAAAACTCGTTTTTCCTTCTTTTAGATTCTCTACACTGCTATTTGACAATATACTCAAATAAATTGGCAAAATCGGCAATATACATGGTGAAAAGAACGATACTATACCTTCTATAAATACTAAAAATAAATTTACATTTTGCAAATTAAAATTCCTCCTTGTTTTATTTTCAACATTACAATCTTACTTCCAAAGCAGAATCTGATTAAAAAATTATGTAATTTTAATACCTTTTTCTACTCATAGTTTAATTAAATCCTTATTAATCCCAGAGCAAATTCTAGTATTTATCACAATTTAAATTTTTATTGCTCCACATAATCATTTTTTCCATAACAGGAAGTAATAGTAATCCTGATTCACTTAAAAAATATGTTGACTCTACAATATTATTAACCAGTTTTTTTTGGTTGACTATAATTCCTTGTTCAATTAGAAAATCTAATTGTTGAGCTAACATTTTCTTACTACAATCTGGTATAGCTCTTTGTAACTCTCCAAATCTTTTTTTATCTTTTTGTATTTTCCATATAATTATAGCTACCCACTTTTTACCTAATATACTTGATAAAGCTTCTACTGGACAATCATATATCATATCATCTATGTTGTACATTTTATTCTCCTCTTTTCTTTATTTAATTTATTAAATAAGCTTCTATAGCAATGTATTTATTGATTTTACAAATATACCTAGCTTTACTTAATTAAAATTTTTATTGTATATATTCCTAGAACAAACTATTTTAGATTTCATGTAATTAATATATCAGTTTTATAAATACATAACAATTGGTCACTTTTTTGTAACTACATCAACTCTATTAAGATACAATTTTCACTTTATTTTATTATAATTTCATTGATTTTAAACTATTGATAAAATCACTCTAATATAATAATTCTTTATTTAAACTGCTTATCCTGTTAAACTATTTATTATGCTTCAATAAATTTTATATGAAATATTAAATCTATACATTAATATTTACCCAAATTTATACAAATTAAAAAGGGTGTGTCTCAAAATGAACTTTTTAGTTCATAAGACACTCTTTTTTGTATGAAATCAAATATATTTTCATCATTTCAACAATGAAAAAGAGGCTTATCCTCTATTTTGGATATGTCCCTGTCAAGTAGACAGACTTAAAAAAGGCTATCTTTACTCGGAATGAGTTCGATATTCAATCGGACTCATTCCGTTTTTTAATTGTATTCTTTCATTATTATAAAAATAAATATAATCATTTATTAGACTAATCATTTCCTTTGGATCTGTAGTATCAATTAAATATATTAATTCAGATTTAAAATGACTGAAAAAACTTTCTATAGGAGCATTATCCCAGCAGTTGCCCCTTCGGGACATAGATTGTATAATACCATTATCCTTAAGCCTTTTAGAGTAAGATCTACTTGTATATTGTGAACCTTGATCTGTATGTAAAATACAATCTTTAGCTACATTCATATTTATTAGTTGATTTACTGTATTATTAACTAATTTAGAATCCATTTTTGTACTTATCTCATATGCGACTATTTCACCGTTAAATAAATCTTTGGCTACATTCATATATAAGAATTTTTTACCGATAGGTATGTATGTTATATCCATACAAATTTTTTCTAATGGTTGATTAGCTGTAAATTCACGATTTAATATATTATCATATACCTCAGATGATTTAAACTT